>JAGOZU010000025.1 GCA_018058545.1 Promineifilum sp.
CAAACGAATCCTAATGCCGAAGTATAGTCGCATGGTTCAGCGCTACATTGCCCGCCGCGCAGCCCGGATCATCACCGTTTCGTCTCATTCGCGTGATGACCTCACCCGGGTTCTGGGTATTGAGGAGTCGCTCATCCGGGTGATACCAATTGCACATTCACCGATATTTAAACCCAGGTCTGCGGTCGAAGTGGACGTGTACCGACACCGAATGAACTTACCTCCGGAATTTATGCTGAGCATGGTGTCATCCTCTCCACGCAAGAATGCGGACGGTCTGTTGCGTATCTATGCTCGCTTGCCCGAGTCTCTACGCGCGCGCTTCCCGCTGGTGATGCTCTGGACGCATGCTTCGCTGTTACCAGAAATCGAGGCACTGGTGGCGAAACTAGAACTCAGTCATTTCGTCCGGTATCTACACCAAATCACCGATGATGAGTTGGTGTTGCTCTATAACGCGGCATCCGTCTTTGTCTTTCCGTCGCTCTATGAGGGCTTCGGCTTGCCGGTACTCGAGGCGATGGCCTGTGGCATACCCGTCGTGGCCAGCAATCTGACGTCTGTCCCCGAATTGACCGGTGAAGCAGCCCAATTGGCTGATCCGACCGACGAAGATGTATTTGAGGCTGCGCTAAGGCATGTTCTTGAATGTCCTGAGCGGCGTGTAAACCTACGCGATGCAGGCCTGTGCCGCGCAGGCGAATTCTCCTGGCACCGAACAGCGCGCATGACGCTCGATGTCTATCAGGAGGCATTCGAGCGATTTAAGCCGGCACGAGACTACTAATCCTCTCAGCTTGACGATCAAGTATTAAATATGCGCATTCTCTTCCTCTCCCAACTCATCCCCTGGCCCCTCGACGCCGGGCCGAAGGTGCGCAGCTATTATGTTCTGCGTCATCTGGCCGGGGCCGGGCATGAGATAACCTTGCTGGCTTTCAGCCGGGAGAGCGACACAGCCGAGAGCATCGATCGCGTTCGGCAATTCTGCACCGCAGTCTATACTGTGCCGATGAAGAGGTCTCGCGTTCGGGACGCCTGGCATTTCGGCCGCAGATTGCTGACCGGCATCCCCTTTCTCATCGCTCGCGATAGCGTCGCCGAGATGACAAGCATGGCCGGGAGGCTGGCCGCGTCCGGCGGGGTGGATGCCATCCATGCCGACCAGCTGTGGATGGCGCAATATGCCTTATCGGCCGCCCGAGCTGTGCCCGGCAAAGCGCCACGCCTTGTGCTGGACCAACATAATGCCATGTTTCTTATCCCGCAGCGACTGGCTGAGGGCGCGGCTGGCCCGATCCAACGCGCCCTGCTGCGCCGTGAAGCGTCCCTGATGCGTCGCTACGAGGCCGATACTTGCGGCAGGTTCAATGATGTGGTTTGGGTGACGGCCGATGATCAGGAGGCGGTCGGCCTGCCCGAGCCGCCGGCAGGCCCCCGCGCGTATGTCATCCCGATCTGCGTCGATCCGCAGGAGACCCCAGTCATCAAACGCACCGCCCAGCCCCACCGCGTTATCTTCCTTGGCGGGCTTCACTGGCCGCCCAATGCTGCGGGCATCGTCTGGTTTGCTCGTGAGGTGTGGCCGAGTGTCCGCGCCGCTTGCCCCGACGCCGTGCTGACGATTATCGGCAAGTCGCCCCCCAAAGAGCTGGATGGCCGTGGCGAAGGTATCGAAGTCACCGGTTACGTCGATGATCCGATGCCATACCTGAAGGAAACGGCCGTCTTCATCGTGCCTCTCCATGCCGGCGGGGGCATGCGGGTCAAGATACTGGACGCCTGGGTGTGGGGGCTGCCGGTTGTTTCCACATCCATCGGGGCGGAGGGGATCGACTGCCGTCATGGCGAAAACCTGCTTATTGCCGACACGGCGACGGGTTTCGCCACAGCTGTACAGCAAGTGATGACCGATCGCCAATTGGCGCGCAGTTTGGCTAACGCTTGCCGGGCAGCGGTAGGTGACTGCTACGACTGGAGGGCAGTCTACTCAGCCTGGGATGCGATTTACCCAATTTAACGCAAACCTTACGGCCACCTTGCAGGTCGTCATCTATGATTGGGTAAGTTCCTCGCTCGCACGAACTCTCACAATCTGTTGTTGAGTGGGTGAAAACATAACCCTATCTTGGCTTCGTTTTCATTACGGCGGGTGCAGGGAGGCGAATTTGGCATCCGAGAGTACGAAATATCTTGTTGAGCGCCGCGAATCCAATCATCTTTCGCTTAATGTGCCTCTGATAGTGGGTTTGTCGGTAGGGCTGCGCCTGATCGCCGCGCTCTATCTCGGCAACACCGTCGATGTGCTGCCTGGCATCTTCGACCAGGTCTCGTACCATGCCCTGGCCCTGCGCGTTCTGGGCGGGCATGGGTTCTCGTTTGAGCATGCGTCGTGGCCAATGACGGCCGCCGGAGCCCCCACCGCTCACTGGAGCTTCCTCTATACGCTCTATCTGACGGCCGTCTACGCACTCTTCGGCCCCAACCCGCTGGTGGCTCGCATCATCCAGGCGGTCATCGTTGGCGTGCTGCATCCCTGGTTGGCTTACTTGCTCGGCAAGCGAGTGTTCGGCGAACGCGCCGGATTGTTGGCGGCGGCGTTCACGGCCGTCTATATCTACTTCATCTACTACAGCGCCGCGCTCATGACCGAGCCGTTTTATATCACGGCCATCCTGGGCGCGCTGTACGGCCTGTTGTGGCTGCGCGACGTTGAACCTGGCCGGGAGAGGCGATGGGCGCTTGCTGCGGGTTTAGCGTTAGGTGTTGCTGTGCTCCTGCGGCAGTTGTTTCTTCTGCTCATCCCATTTCTATTGCTATGGCTTTGGGCAGTGCGCTATTACGATGGACGACGAGCGGGTGCGGGGAGGCGGGGGCTTAAAGACCTGCTATTCGGCCAGCGCGCTCCCTGGCGTTCGTCAGCGGTCATTGTGGGCCTTGTCATCCTGATGATCCTGCCCTTCACGGTTTATAATTACGGCCGCTTTGGACGTTTCGTCTTGCTCAACACCAATGCAGGATTCGCCTTTTTCTGGGGCAATCACCCGATCTACGGCACCCGATTTCAGGGGATTCTGACTCCGGAGATGGGATCGTACCAGAGTCTCATCCCCGAGGAGCTGCGAGGATTGGACGAGCCGGCGCTGGAGCAAGCCTTAATGAAGCGTGGTTTGCAATTTGTCGTCGATGATCCCGGCCGTTATACGCTATTGTCTCTCAGCCGCGTGCCGGTCTACTTCCTGTTCTGGCCTTCCGCCGAGTCGGGGGCGCTCAGCAATATCTCCCGCGTCGGCAGCTTTGGCCTGTTTCTGCCGCTCATGCTGGCCGGTCTAATCTATTCACTGGCCAATCGGAAAATGCGCCGACGGACGTTCGGCAACGCCTCGTTGCTCTTGCTGTTCGCCGTCCTGTATACGGTCGTCCACTTGCTTTCCTGGGCGCTTGTGCGCTATCGCCTGCCGGTGGATGCTATCCTCTTGCTCTATGCCGGGCTGGCGGCCGAGGCGGTGTGGGTATGGCTCGTTTCCCGTCGTTCGCCGTCTTTGGGTTCGGGGGGGATCTGATGTTAGCCACCCGACGTATCCTCTTTATCGTTCCCTACATGCCCAACGTCATTCGCACGCGACCATATAACTTGATCCGTGCGCTGGCTGGAGAAGGGCATGCGATCACTGTCCTCACACTGGTGCAGGATGACGCGGAGGTGGCGGACGCCGAAGCGTTGAGGGCGGAGGGAATTCGGGTAATTACTCGGCCGTTATCTCGCGCGCACTCGTTGATGAACAGCGCGATGGCTCCGGCGAGACGGGAACCGCTCCAGGCAGCCTATTGCTGGCAGTCTTCATTGGCGGCCGACTTGTCCGCCCTCTTGCGGGATGAAACATTCGACGTCGTCCATGTTGAGCATCTCCGAGGTTCTCGTTACGGCATCCTTGCCAGGTCGACTCTCGCCGCCGCCTGTCGAACAACGCCGGTTGTCTGGGACAGCGTCGACTGCATTAGCCATCTGTTTCGCCAGGCATCCGCGTACGGCACGAGATGGTTGAACCGCATGATAGCGCGGGTGGAGTTGCCGGGAACGGAGCGTTTTGAAGGTCGTATCCTCAAGCACTTTGATATGGTTCTGACGACCTCACCGGTCGATCGGATGGAACTCATTCGACTGGCCCGCCAACAGAATTCGGCCGCCCCCTCGGTGAACGTACTGCCAAACGGCGTCGATCTGGATACGTTCAAGCCTGATCTCGCAGTCGAACGGGACCCCGCAACACTGGTTCTCAGCGGCAAGATGAGCTATCACGCCAATGTTGCCATGGCCGTCCATTTGGCGCAGGAGATCATGCCTATCGTCTGGGCTGAACGCCCGGATACCCGGCTACAAATCGTCGGTAAGGCTCCCACAGCCGAAGTACGTTCACTGGCAAAGGATCCGAGGATTATCGTCACCGGGCAAGTGCCGCAAATCCAGCCTTATTTAAGTCGGGCTACTATCGCTGTAGCACCAATTGTCTACAGTGCCGGGATCCAGAACAAAATCCTGGAGGCGATGGCCTGCGCCACGCCGGTGGTGACAACATCATCCGCAATGCAAGGATTGGCAGCCGAACCGGGGCGGCATCTGTTGGTTGGTGAGGATAAACACCAGGTAGCCGAGGCCATAATCGGCCTGATTAATGATCCCGTTCGGCGCGAGGAGATGGGACAAGCCGGGCGATATTTCGTTGAGGAGAATCACAATTGGTGTTCCATTGCCGGGCAACTCTCCCGGCATTACGAGGACTTAATGACATATCGTTCCGAATTCGTGGCGGTATGATGATTGCAAGCCTATTGAAATTCGAAATGAAAGGTTGGTTCGGCATTATGTTACTCATGACGATTCTTTGCCGATATCGGCAAGAACTCGCTCATGAACTGTTATGCTGCCCAACACAGTACATGAGGGACCAATGATTCAGGGAAAACCTTTCATGGGGGTTTTCATTGGTCTTACGATCTGACATAAAGCGGGGTTTGTAATGGAATCGTCGATCCAATTGACCGAAAATAAAGCCGCAGCCAAGAATGTGGCTCTGGTACCGCGTCCTATTGCCGATTTGTCTCCCGATATTCAATGGAGTGGCTATCGAGTCTCTCTGATTCTGACCGATGTCTTCCTGAGCTTGTTAGCCTTGTGGTTTGCAGGATGGGTTCGCTTTAATGTGATGCTTCCGATTTTTAATTTGGAAGCAACACCGGCGGTGCCCACTCTCTCGGTTATTGCATTTGGCTTTATACCAATGTGGCTGCTCATCTTTGCCGCCCATGGTTTATACCGAGAACGGGTATTATTGGGTGGCACCCAGGAATATGAGCTTGTTTTTCGAGCAACATCAGTCGGGATGCTGATCATAATTATCTTTGGCTTTATCCAGCCTGACAGGGATCCGGCCAGAGGTTGGGTACTTCTGGCATGGATTTTTGTTGCCATCCTTGTCATGGCCGGTCGTTTCTTTTTGCGCCGGATTGTCTATGCCCTGCGACGAAGAGGGTATTTCCTGAGTCGGGCGCTCATCATTGGGAACAACCCGGAGGCGCATTCTCTGGCTGAGCAATTGACGGGATGGCAAACCTCCGGCCTGGCTGTTCAGGGTATTGTGTCGACCGACCCATTAATAGGAGACCACGGCCCCAAAAGTTTGCCGGTTCTTGGGACGCTCAATCATCTGGACGAGATCATTCAAGAGTTCAACATTAATGAAGTGGTATTGGCTAGCAGCGCCTTGACCCAGGACCAAATCCTCTCGATATTTAAACGATATGGCATATCCGATACGATCAATCTGAGACTTTCGAGCGGACTGTTCGAGGTGATAACGACTGGGCTGGAGGTGAAGGAGGTTGCCTCCGTTCCTCTAATGCGGGTGAATCAGGTTCGATTAACCGGTGTGAACTATGTGGTCAAGTGGATAACGGATATTTCCCTTGCGATCGCCTTGTTAATGCTAAGCTTGCCAATTCTGGCGGTCATTGCCATTGCTATCAGACTGGATTCGCCCGGCAAGGTTATTTATCGGCGGCGTGTGATGGGCCTTAACGGGAACCAGTTTGATGCCTTTAAATTTCGAACGATGTACGTCAATGGCGACGATATCCTCGCGGCACACCCGGATAAGGAAACGGAATTGGGGCAGGCCTTCAAGCTTAAGGAAGACCCTCGCGTGACACGTGTCGGTCGCTTCCTGCGCAAATATAGTCTTGATGAATTACCGCAACTGGGCAACGTCTTGCTGCGCCAGATGTCATTAGTCGGCCCACGCATGATCTCTCCCGATGAACTTGTCAAATATGAACAATGGGACCTGAACCTGCTGACCGTCCCGCCCGGCATTACCGGCTTATGGCAGGTCAGCGGTCGTTCCGATTTGTTTTACAGTGACCGAGTTCAATTGGATATGCGGTACATTCGCAACTGGAGCATTTGGCTGGATCTCCATATTTTGATGCGTACCGTGGCAGTCGTCCTCAAGGGAGAAGGCGCTTATTAACCACAATCACGTGTACAGGCGAATGGGTCCTGATGGGAATGACTTTTTAACGTGATGTATACGGATGACATAATTGTTTCAACGTATTATTAACATATGGATTGCTGTAAGTTTGGTACGTGTCAGTTCATTATGAATTCCAAGGTTTGTAAGAGGTAGCATGGAGCTTAGGGCATACATAAAACCGCTACTGAAATGGTGGTGGTTATTTTTAGCCTCTGCTCTGCTTGCTGGAGCAACCAGTTATTATGCTGTGAGTCAGCAACCGAGTATTTATCAGGCGCATACAACGCTCCTGATTGGAAGCGCCATTAATAACCCCAACCCTACCGGAAATGAATTTTGGTTAAGCCAACAGTTGGCCCAGACCTATAGCGATATCGCCCGTCGAGAAGTCATCCAACAAGCTGTCATGGACGAGCTTGGATTAACCTGGCTCCCTGCCTATACCGCCCAACCTGTGGCCGATACGCAGTTGCTCGAAATCAGGGTCAATGACAGCAGTCCCGAGCGGGCCATGGTGGTGGCCAATGAATTGGCCGAGCAGTTGATCTTGCGAACTCCGACAAGCGGTAACGAGCAGGGGGGAGCAGAAAGACAGGCGTTTATCAGTCAACAATTGGATGACCTCGAAATCAAAATCGAACAGACCAGTGAAGAGATTCTTGCCAAACAAACCGAGTTGGCCGGTCTGTTTAGCGCACGACAAATCGCCGATGCCCAGACACAGATCCGAGCCCTTGAAGCGAAACAGGACTCAATGCGATCTAATTATGCTTCGCTCCTGGCCAGCACGTCCCGAGGCGCGGTTAACAGTTTGAGCATTATCGAGCCGGCTGTCCTCCCAAAAGCGCCGATTGGGCCTGAGGTTCTAATGACCGTTCTGGCGGCGGCCGCTATTGGGTTGTCGCTTGGGGTCGGCGCCGCTTACCTGCTTGAATATCTGGATGACACAATCAAAAGCTCGGAGGATATCGAACGCGCCACGGAATTAACTTCTCTGGCCGGAATTGCCGACCACAAACAGGAGAACGGCAAACAGCGCGGATTGGTTACGATTTCTCAAGCGCGTTCACCGGTGTCGGAATCCTACCGTTCCTTAAGGACGGCTGTCCTGTATTCCAATGTTGACCGACAGACCCGCACTATGGCTGTAACGAGCGCTAACCCGCGAGAGGGGAAGAGCATTACCTCTGCCAACCTGGCGGTAGTTTTGGCTCAGGGCGGCCATCGGGTGCTCCTGATCGATGCCGATCTCCGCCGGCCGACGCAACATATTCATTTCAATAAACCTTCCGGCTATGGATTGACAAATCTGTTGCTGGATATGCCGCCGACAATTGATTCGTCCAGGATCGGCGATATGTATTCTCAACTCAGCCGGGCCGTAACGACCACATCCGTCGGCGGTTTATATTTGATGACCAGTGGCGAATTACCTCCCAATCCGGCGGAATTGGTTGGTTCCAATCGGATGAAAACCCTCATCAAGGCGTTGGCTACCCGGTTTGATTTCATAATAATCGACACGCCGCCAATCTTGCCGGTGACCGATGCTGTCGTACTTGGCGCGCGAGTGGATAGCGTTTTACTGGTTTCACGCGCGGGGAGTACCCGACAAAGTCATTTGAAGCACGCGGCTATCCGGCTGCGAGAAGTGAATGCCAATATAGTGGGTGTTGTACTCAATCGTCTGAACAGCCGTAGCGGCGAGTATTACCATTACTATAAAGGATATTATGCGACAGATGATGGCAAGTCGGGGAAGGATGAAGAACCTGTGGTGCCGCCCACGGTCGACTCGGCCCAGGTTGACGGCGGCCGAGGAGAGCAGTTGCGCGGTATCCTGACCAGGATTATGAGCTGACCATATATCTCGATCTCGTTTGGCGGGAGCGGATGGGAGTCGAACCCACCGCCGCCTACTCAGCGTAGCCGGCCACTCATTTTGAAGACGAAGGCATCCACCGGGACACAACCGCTCCCATCGTTAATTGTGGCCGTAAGGGTGCTGCTTGTCAACGCCGTAAACGCTAACCGAAGAATCCACGGATTGCGCTGAGAGTGTAGCCGTCGGCCGTTTAGATTCTGTGGTCGCTGAGCCGTCAGGGCGAACTGGACTTGACAGCTTAGGGTCATTCCGATAGAATCCGCCTACCATTAACAAACAAGGCAATTCCCACTGGCCGGGATAGCTCAGTTGGTAGAGCACTTCACTGAAAATGAAGGTGTCCCCAGTTCGAGTCTGGGTCCTGGCATAGGTTCAGATTCGACCAGTCAGTCAATTCCATGCGGGCGTGGTTCAGTGGTAGAACGTCTCCTTGCCAAGGAGAAGGCCACGGGTTCGAATCCCGTCGCCCGCTCTGGTTCTCAAACGGCAGGCCCCGCGGCCTGCCGTCTTGTTTGGCGACGTAGCCAAGCGGTAAGGCAGAGGTCTGCAAAACCTCCATCACCGGTTCGAATCCGGTCGTCGCCTCTAAGGCGATATTTTCAACCAAAGCTCTTGCGGTCGCAGGAGCTTTCTTTTTTGGTAAAATCCTCCCGCGGTAATGTGTTGTGATGAACTCATATAACGTCATTCGACGCCTTCCCGGAACTTATGGTTGGCACGTCGTTATACTGACTATTGCCCATGAGCATGACTGGAGAACCTGATATGTCCCTTACTAGTATTCCCAATATGCCCTTTCCTGTAGACACCTCACGATGGGAGGGATTCCAGGAACGATATGATCGGTTAAGCGAACAACCCCTGACCGAGAACGGGCTGACCGGCTGGCTCCGCGAGTGGTCAGACTTGAATCGATTTGTCGATGAAGTCGGCGCCATCGCCTATATCGGAACCACGCTGGATACGGCCGATGAGGTTAAGCAGCAAGCATTTCTCAATTATGTCGAGAACATGGAGCCAAGGTTTCGGCTGGCCGATCAGGCGCTGAAAGAGCGGCTGCTTGGGTTTTCGGCCGCCGGAGACCAACTGGACGGGGATATGCGCGTGCCCATGATGAAGATGCGCAATCAGGCGGCCCTCTTCCGCGAAGCCAATGTGCCACTCTATACCGACCTGGCCAAGCTTGGCAATGAATATGACAAGACAACCGGTGGATTGGAGGCTGATTGGGAGGGGGAGAAGAAGAACCTCAACCAGCTTAATTCATTGCTGCTCGATGAGGACCGCGACGTTCGCGAGCGAGCCTGGAAGGCTATCATGGGGTTGTGGGCAAGCAAGCGCGAGGAGCTTAATGCTATCTATCGCAAGATGTTTGAGCTGCGAAAGCAAATCTCTGATAACGCCGGATTTCCTGACTATCGGGCTTACACCTTCCGCAGTTCCAATCGGTTTGATTACACGCCTGAGGACTGCTTGCGCTTCCACGAGGCCATTGAGGCTGTAGTCGTGCCCGCGGCCGAACGCATCTATGAAAGCAAGCGGGTGAAGCTGGGTCTCGATCGCTTGCGGCCGTGGGATGTCTTCGTAGACCCCTCCGGTAAGCCGCAACTCAAGCCCTATTATGGGCAGGACGAGCTTGTCCAGGGAAGTCTGGATATCTTTCAACATGTTGATCCGGCTCTGGCGCGACATTTCGCGACGATGGCGGAGGAGAATCTGCTTGACCTGGACACCCGTGCCGGTAAAGCCTTGGGAGGGTATTGCGCCACGCTACCCTGGCGAAAGCGTCCATTCATCTTTATGAATGGTGACGGCAAACATGACGATGTCCAGACGATGCTTCACGAAGCCGGCCACGCGTTTCATGCCTTTGAGTGTGGATCCTTGCCCTATATTTGGCAGATGGACGTTCCCCTGGAGTTCTGTGAGGTGGCCTCGATGAGTATGGAGCTTCTGTCCGCCCCCTACTTGGAGCGACAGTTCGGCGGTTTTTATACGCCGGATGAGGCTGCTCGGGCACGTATCGAGCATTTGAGCGGTGTAATCACCTTCTTGCCCTATATGGCGGTCGTAGACGCCTATCAACACTGGGTTTACACTCATCCCGAATTGGCGACGGATTCCGCGGCATGCGACAGGACATGGGGCGATTTGTGGGCACGCTTCATGCGCGGGATCGACTGGACCGGTTTCGAGGATGAATGCGTCACCGGCTGGCATCGCAAGCTTCATATCTTCCAAATCCCGTTCTACTATATCGAATATGGTATGGCCCAAGTGGGAGCGTTGCAGGTATGGCGTAACGCTCTTCAGGATCAAGCCGCGGCCGTCGCCACCTACCGGAGCGCGCTGCAGCTCGGAGGAACGCGTTCCTTGCCGGAGCTATTTGCCGCCGCGGGGGCCGAATTCCGCTTCGACAAATCGATGCTCTCCAGCCTTGTCGCACTGATCGAAGATACTCTGGCACAGCTTGAACAAATAAATTAACAGGCATGGAATATCGCGACGATCTGGCACCCAGCGCGGCGATGCGTGGCTACCTGGCCGAGATTTATCGGCTCCAGGAGGATTCGCCGACGGTCAGCACCACCAGTCTGGCGGAGCGCCTGAACGTGTCGCCGCCGGCCGTCCCCAGGATGCTCAAGCGTCTGCAGAACGCCGGCTATGTAAAACACGTTCCCTATCAGGGTGTGGAACTGACTTCCCGCGGCCGCGGTGAGGCCCTGCGCGAGGTGCGTCGCCACCGCATCCTGGAAGTATTCCTGGTCAAAGTGATGGGCTTTGCCTGGCATGAGGTTCACGAACACGCCGAGGGGCTGGGGGCAGGACTGAATGATGCCCTGACCGATCGAATGGCCGAGATGACCGGGTATCCGACCCGTTGCCCACACGGCGAGCCTATCCCCGACCAGGAAGGCCGATTGCCGGAGATCGAAGATATGTGTATCGTCAATCTTGGCGTCGGGCACAAGGGGGTCGTCAGCCGCGTACGCACCCATGAGCCGGAGAAGCTCCAGTATATCGCCAGCCTGGGCCTGATACCCGGCACAGGGTTTGAGATATTCGGCCGCGCGCCATTCAACGGCCCCATGCGTCTGCGGGTCGGCCGCGATGAGGTGGTTATCGGTTTTGAATTGATGAAGTCGTTGTGGGTGACGTGAACGCCCGGTAATCAGCGGGTGGGTTGTGGAGCGTCGGTCAACAAGCGCCACCATGCTTGCCAAGGCCGGGCCTGTAGCGCCGGGTCAGGTGTCGCCGGGGGGATTGGCGTTGGTTCGGGAGCCGCCTCTTGCAGCATCGGCACGATGCGTCGCTCGCCGGGTAAAATCATACCGGCCTCATTGCGAGCATAAGAAGCCACATAATCATCGCTGGTCACGTATTCGAGCGTTGCCTGCAGTTCAACTTGTCGCGTGCTCTCGTGGTCGATTTGAACCTGGAGGGCTTCCTCACCTTGACCGACCAGCCGGCCGGACTGAGCCCGGTTGTTCAAATCGATGGAGATGATGATCGCGCCGGCAATGACCATGAAGAACACGACTTGCGGCAGATTGAACAGCGGTCGCGAGCGAAATACATTCGAGTCGAACAACTTCCTGGCCATCCCTGAAATCTTATCTGCAAAAACCCGCGCATGCAACCGGGTCTTGGCATACTGAGTCGCCCTAAGGTAGAATGAAATGATGCTGTCAACGGCCGCGACTCATCCGCCAATCGACTTTCTGACGATCGGCCATATCTGTTACGATCTGGTCGCCGGCGGCCGCGTGGTCGGTGGGGCTGCGGCCTATACGGGGATGACGGCCCAGGCTCTTGGTTGTCGCCCGGCTATCGTAACGAGCGCAGCCCCCGCCGATGATTGGGCGGCCGAATTGCCGGGTATCCCCATCCATGTTGCCGGCGCCTCGGCTACGACCGTTTTTGAGAATATTTACCTTCCAACCGGGCGCATCCAGACCGTTCATTCTGTCGCCGGGCGGCTGGAGGCCGAGGATGTTCCTCTAACTTGGGCGCAGACACCGCTCGTTTTTTTGGGTCCTATCGCTAACGAAATCGATCCGAATATCATTCATTTGTTCGGCAACAGCGTCGTCGGTGTCGGCCCGCAGGGTTGGATGCGTCGTTGGGATGATCGAGGGCGAGTATATGCCGTCGATTGGCAGGACGCAGGCGACGTTCTGCCGATGGCATCGGTCACATTTATCAGCCGCGAAGATCTGAGCAATCCCGCGCTAATCGATGCGTACGCTCAACAGGCGAATTGTCTGGTCGTCACAGACGGCTCCAGAGGATGTCGAGTTTACTTCCGTGGTGAGGAACGATCCTTCCCCGCGCCGGAAGTCACCGCGATCGATACCACCGGTGCGGGGGACATCTTTGCCGCGACCTACCTTGTGCGACTTCATCAAACTGAGGGAGACCATTGGGAAGCGGCCGAGTTTGCCAATCAGGTGGCTTCGTGTTCGGTCACATGCGTTGGCCTGGAAGCCAAGGCCAAGGTAATTCGCCGTTTGATGGCCGAAGTTTTTTATCAAGGTCATGCTGAGGCGAGGGAAATCCATTAGAGATGGCCCGAATCTATGCCATCGCGAACCAGAAGGGAGGAGTGGGCAAGACGACGACCGTCGTCAATCTTTGCGCTTACCTCGCCGGCAGCGGCCGTCGCGTCCTGATGGTCGATCTCGATCCCCAGGCCAATGCCACCTCAGCCCTTGGCTATGACAAGAGCGAGATGGAGCCATCTACCTATCATCTGTTGCTGGAGCAATCTCCGGCTTCCGAGGTGCGGCTTCGCCACGAGGAGTTCAAGATCGATCTGCTGCCCTCCCATCCGTCTCTGGCTGGGGCGGAGATCGAGCTTGTTCACGCCATAGGCCGTGAATATCGATTGCAACGGGCCTTGCAGGGACTCGATGCCAAATACGACTACATCCTGATCGATAGCCCGCCGAGTCTGGGTTTGCTGACTCTAAACTCCCTGACCGCCGCCCGGGACGGGATTCTTATCCCGGTTCAGTGCGAGTACCTGCCGCTGGAGGGGTTGAGCCAACTGACCAAGACGATTCACCTTGTTCAGGAGTATCTCAATCCTTCGCTCCACATTCGCGGTGTCATGATGACCATGTACGACAGTCGCACCAATCTGAGCCGGCAAGTTGTTGAAGAAGTTCGCCGGCATTTTCCCAACAAGGTATTTCGAACGATCATTCCGCGCAATATCCGGCTGAGCGAGGCCCCCAGCTTCGGTCGGCCGATTAACTATTACGCGCCCCATTCTCCCGGCGCTGTCGCCTACAAGCTGCTGACGATGGAACTGCTCAACGGCGACCGTCGTAATGGAGGAGGCGAACATGCCGGCTAAACGACAGGCTCTTGGCCGCGGACTGGATGCCCTGTTCTCCTCATCGGGCGAGCGGACGTCTCGCGAGGGGGGGGTGCGCTCTGTCCCCGTCGGGCAAATCATGGCCAACCCTCACCAGCCTCGCTCATCGTT
Source organism: Promineifilum sp. (assembly GCA_018058545.1). Lineage (GTDB taxonomy): Bacteria > Chloroflexota > Anaerolineae > Promineifilales > Promineifilaceae > Promineifilum. The sequence continues at coordinate 13,913 of JAGOZU010000025.1, forward strand.
TGATGAAGAAAAGCTGGCCGACCTGGCGGCGTCGATCAAGGTTCATGGCCTTATCCAACCGCTTATCGTCACCGAGACCGTCGAAGGTTACGTGCTGATCGCCGGCGAACGGCGGTGGCGCGCGGCGCAGCTCGCCGGATTGGGGCAAGTGCCGGTTATCGTTAAAGAGACGACGCCGCAGAGCATGTTGGAGCTAGCGCTCATTGAGAATATTCAGCGGGCCGACCTGAACGCGCTCGAGGAGGCCAATGCCTATCGCCAGCTCATCGATGAGTTCGGCCTGAGGCAGGAGGATGTGGCCGAGCGCGTCGGCAAGGCGCGTTCGACCATAGCCAACCTGGTGCGATTGCTGACGCTTCCGGAGAGCGTGCAGGCCGCGGTTGTTGACGGCCGTCTGGGAGGAGCCCATGCCCGGGCCTTGCTGCCGTTGCCGACGCCCGAGATGCAGGTTGCGGCGATGAATCAGGTGATCAAACTGGGGTTGAGCGTGCGCCAGACAGAGCTGTTGGTGACCAATCTGATGGCCGAAAAGCGGCCGCCTCCCAAACAGCGGAGTCAGTTGTCGCCGGAGTTAGCGGAACTGCAGGGTCGCTTCGAGTCTGCCCTCGGTACGCGGGTCAACATCGAGAAAAGCGCCAAAGGCGGCCGCGTCGTGATCCACTTCTATTCCGACGAGGATCTGGACGCGCTATTTGATGCCATTGTGGGGGAGTAGGCGGATTCTACTCCGTGCTTCGCATAACCTTCCGAGATTTCTTCCTGGCCAATAATTCTTCCAACTCCCGAACGCGTACCTGAGCCGCGGCGTACCGATCCAGCAGATCCAGGGCGCCGTCTTCGGTGGAGGTGGCTTTTTGATAGTACCAGATCATCAATCCGGTCAGCGCCGCGATGAGGAGGCCGATCACGAGGGTTGAGCGATGAACTTGAATCATGTCGATATTATATCAGCCTCAGTCGATGATGTCCCCGGTTCCTCACGATTGACCTAATCCGCTATAATCATGAGCCACCGGACGGCTGAGTGAATCGCCGTTCCAAATCCTAATCCTGAGCGAGGGAACCCTGTTTTCCGCGAGAGATCGTATCCCGTCCCGTCCCAATAAATATCTGCGCCATTTGCCCGGCATCGTCCTGGGCATATTTCTGGCGCGGGTTTTGGGCGAACAGACAGGGGTTCCCGGCATATGGGTGGCCGTCGCTGTAAGTGTCCTGTTTGGAGCAGTGGGAGGGTGGGTGCTGGCTCGATGGCCCTTTGCCGAAACATGGCCCGCGCTCATTCCGATAGCCTATATTATTCACCCTGAGCTGGACTTGCTCCTGGCGTTACCCATTGCCGCCATAAGCCTCGTTGCCGGGTGGTTGCAATGGCGGTTCTCGAATCATCGCCCAAGGGTTGCAGGCCGGAGGGAGGCTCTCTTGCCACCCGCGCTGGCCGGTGCGACCGCGTTTGCTCTCTTTGTCGCCACTCTCGCCCCGGACGTGCTCGCGGCCGACAGCGGCGAGCTGCAAACGGTGGCCGCTCAGCTTGGTGTGGCCCACCCGCCTGGCTTTCCCCTGTATGTGATGGTGGCCCATCTTTTCACGCGCGCCCTGCCGTTCGTGTCGGCCGCCTACGCCGTAAATCTGTTCTCGGCCGTGACCAGCGCTATAGCGGTTGGTCTCGTGTATCGATGCGTTTGTCTTCTGACCGGCCGGCATACACCAGCTATTATCGCCTCTTTGGCATTGGCGACGGCCACGACCTATTGGTCGCAGGCGACGACGGCCAATGTCCGCAGCCTGACAGGTTTGTTTGCCGCGCTCATATATCTGGCCTTGATCCATTTTCGGGACGCGACTACGAATAAGGATACGGCTTTGGCCGATCGCTGGTTGATGGCAGCCGCCTTGGCGATGGGTTTCGGCCTGACCCATCACATATCGCTGCTGTTCCTGGTTCTCATCGGTTTGGCCTTTATTGCCCTGACCGAACGGTCATTGATTCGTTCCCCGCGCCGCTGGCTGCGACCTGTATTGGCCGCTCTGTTGGGCTTGCTGCCGTTGCTCTACTTGCCGTTGCGGGCGTCGGCCGATGTCCGCGGCGCGTCGCCTGGCCTGGCTACGTGGTCCGGCTTTCTCGAGCACGCTCTGGCCGTCGGGTTTCGCGGCGATCTCTTTTACTACCTGGCCCCGGCCGAGCTGGGCCAACGTCTGCTCATCATGGGCAATGTCCTGACCTTCCAGTTTGCTTTGGTTATTCTGGTCGGGATCACGATCGGTTCCATTCTGATCCTCCGACGCGACCGGATGCTCGCTTTCCTGTTGGTAGGGACATTTGTTGCCTATACGCTGGTGGCGGCTACCTACCGCGCCCCCCAGACAGTCGAGTACATGATCCCGGCCTATGTCGCCATGGCCATCCTGTTAGGCTATGCCGTTCGCTGGTTACCTGAATCGCTCGGTCTGTCCGGGCAAGGTCAAAGGATCGCCTCCAGTTTGTTGATTGCGCTAACACTGGTGGCGGCTGCGGGACAATTGACCGGCAATATCTCCGCCTCAGGAGCACGGCATGAGGCGACGGCCGCGCGCGATTACGCCATGCCGTTGCTGACTGACGCCCCGGAAGGCAGCGTCATCCTGGCCCATTGGCACTGGGCGACTCCCTTGTGGTATCTGCGGGAAATCGAGGGCTTGCGCCCCGACGTCGATGTGCGCTTCGTCTTTCCCGAGGGAGAACCCTACGAGGCGACGTGGGAACGACGAACGCGAGAGGCTTTCTCTGAGGGCCGGCCGGTCGTCACCACCTGGATTCCCCCGGCCATGCTGGAGGGCTTGCCCGTGGCCGAGCCGCTCGGTGAGGCGGTCCTCTTCTCGCAGGTTGAACGAACAACACTCCCGCAGGATTTCACCCTTGTGGATTTGGCGGTTGGCGAAGCGATCGAGATCGCCGGCTATCGCATTGATCTGCCCACCGGCGGTCTCACTTCAGGAGATGAGGCGGTGATCACAGTTGCCTGGCGACAGGGGGGGGTGTTCTCGGATGCATCGAACCTGTTTGTTCATCTGGTAGGAGCAGATGGAGCGATATACGGGCAGGATGATCGCCCGTCAAGCGCTGCCGGAGATATCACGCTGACCCAGTTTCGGGTGACGCCTCGACCAGGCACGCTGACAGGTGATCTGACAATTTTCGTCGGTGTGTCGGGGCAGGGCGGGAGTGACCGGGTGGCCCTGACCCGGATTGACATTGTGCCATCGTCTTCGGCGCCATTTACGCAAAACCGGGTTGAGCGACGGCTGGTGGGGTCGCCCTCATCGAAGCTGGTCGGGTATGACTGGGATCATACTGTTGTAGGCCGCTCGCGTCTGTACCTGCGCTGGCGCAATGGCGAGAGTTATTCCACACAAGTGGTGGATGACGCAGCGATCGATGGGCTGCCGTTCGGCCCTTACCGTGGACCTTGGGGCGTTCCGGTTGAAAACTGGCGCTTTCCTCGAGGCCGCGACGGAGGTCATTACGTCCCGTTGGGAGAGGGAATCGTCTGGACGGGCGAGATCATGGATGGAATGAGCCTGTCGCCCGGCGAGGCCGTCGTCCTCGGTCAGCGATTCCATAGCTCGCGGCCGATCAATCGCGACTACGTCGTTTCCGTTCGTCTCATCGGTCTGGAGCCGGATGGCATCCATTGGGCTTGGTGGGACTTGCGTGATTCGATTCCGGCCATGGGGGCCATCCCGACGCTGAAATGGGTGGAAGGGTCGTTCGTTCGCTCGCCTCATCGAATGACGGTATCCGAATCGGCCGGGTCAAATCAGGCATTGACCGGCGCGTTGATCCTCTATGATGCCTTCACCAACCGGCCACTGCCCATCCTTGATGAACGCCTGACGGTCGTCAACCCGTGGATTTCGTTGGGACAAGCTTCTGTCAGGTAGAGCAGGCGGAGGGATAGAGGGGAGGGCTAGATGGGCCCGCAAGGATTCGAACCTTGAACCAATCGGTTATGAGCCGACCGCTCTGCCGTTGAGCTACAGGCCCTTGGGGAAACGAGAGCGGCAGACGGGATTCGAACCCGTGAAAACAGCTTGGAAGGCTGATGTGTTACCACTACACCACTGCCGCGAATCACTGTCGGGGCGGCCGGACTCGAACCGGCGGCCTCTCGGTCCCAAACCGAGCGCTCTGCCAAGCTGAGCTACGCCCCGGACACCGGACTGCCAGCAAGTATACTGTCATCCCCGTGGAGCGTCAACTTGCCGGATGCACAGCAGCCGCACAACGGAGACGCTCTCCCGGTTCACACTCGCGCGTTCGTCGAGCACATGCCCGACGATCCAGATCGCGTGATCACCGGTGGCGACGATGGGCCAGCTCCCGCGAGCCGAGGCCGGGATCTTGCGGTCGATCATGATCTCTTTCACTTTCGTCTCCCCGCCGAGACCCAGCGGCCGAATCCGCTCACCGCGCTTTCTAGGCCGCACGACCAATTCGCTTAAGCCTGTATCGACATAGGCCGTCCACATATCGTCGTTGGTTGTGATCGCCTGCCTGTCGATATCATCAATTCGTTCGGCCGTGAGTCGCCAACCCTCGGTCAGCGCGATCTCTCCGGGAACGGGCAGCGTCATGGCCTCGTCGGACAATAATCGAGGATACCGACTGTTTTCGACCGCAGGCCCGTTTCCAATCAGTAATTTCCCATAGTCGACACATAACCATGACCCTCCCGGCAGCGTAGCGGTCGATCCCGTCTCCCCGCGCTCGGCGACCGACCGAGCGGATTCGAGCGTCTCAAAGCCTGTGTCGCGCTGATCCGGCTGAAGGCGGCCAAGCGCTTGACGGAGCGTCCGCCGACGCATGGCCAACGGCAATGCCAGCCAGCTCTCGCGGTTTAGTTCAATCATGTTCTCCGATTCTGAGAGAACGATCGCTGCCCAGTATGATTGGGTTAAATCGCGCAGCAGGTCTTCATCCGCGGCAATGACCTCTCCCATATGGCGTAGTCGTTGCCGGATTTGTGGATTGTACGTTTCCAGCCGCGGCAATAGCTCGTGGCGGATTCGGTTGCGGAAGTAGGCGGGATCGGCGTTGCTGGTGTCGATGATCGGATTGAGGCTATGCCAGGCGCAGTAGCTCTCGATTTCATTGCGAGTGGCATTGAGCAGCGGCCGAACCAGCCATAACCCGTCGTGTCCTGCCAGTGGGCTTGCCTCCCGCATGCCGGCCAGGCCGGCCAATCCACTGCCGCGCAGAAGATGCATCAGGATTGTCTCGGCCTGGTCATCGGCGTGATGGCCCACCATAATGGCTGATGCGCCTTCACGCTCGGCTGCATCAGCCAGAAAGTCGTAGCGTGCCTGACGGCCGGCTTCCTCGACCGACAGTCCTCGTGCTCGCGCCATCCCGGCAACGTCAACACGCTCGGAGTAGAATCGCAGGTCGCCGGCCTCGGCCGCGACGATCGATGCCTCCCCGGCCGAACCCAGTCGCAGCCCATGATCCAGATGAGCGACAATAAGCCCTTCATGACGCCGGATCGACCGGATCGCGTGGAGTAATGCCAGCGAATCAGGCCCACCGGAGATGCCAAGGACGATCGGCTCGTCAAACAGATCGCAACCTGTTGCCGCGGCCGCCCGGCTGAGCGCTGCGTGTACTCGTTCAACCAGTCTCATATCATTCAGACCAGATGCGGGGCTTATGGCGGAATCGGCCGTTCGGGAGGAGATATTCAGATAGCATGCGGCAGGTGGTCGGGCACATGAGTAGGGCGGGTGGGACTCGAACCCACATGGGTGTTACCCCGGCGGATTTTAAGTCCGCTGCGTCTGCCATTTCGCCACCGCCCCGCAGGATTGATGCTCAATATTATATCTTTGATGAGGCTTCACCACAACCTGCCTCATCAGGCGTTAGCGGCTGGTCGTTGCCTGTCTCACCAATGCCCCCTACAATTGATTTCGATGATCCCCCCGCATTCGACATTACCCATCGACATCGACTTTGATGTCGAGCTTGGCGACGATCTGGCTCGTCTGGAAACCTATAACAAGCACCACTATCGGCCAAATACCTACCTTCACAAATGGTGGGGCAGACGCTGCGGCACCACCTTTCGCCTCATCCTGAAGGGGCTGGTCGATGATCCGGAGCGTCGGGCTTACTATGAACCGGGAGGGCTGGAGGGCAAGGTCATCCTCGATCCCATGATGGGTGGCGGCACGACCCTGCATGAGGCGATACGCCTGGGAGCATCGGTCATTGGAGTTGACGTCGATCCGATCCCGGTGTTGCAGGCCCGCGCGACGCTGACTGACCGGTCGATTAAGCTCCTGCAATCCGAATTTCGGCGCTTGTACGACGAGCTGGCCCGATCAGTTGGCGATCTGTTCCAGACCCATTGCCCCGACTGTGACGAACCCGCGCCTCTGTGGTACGCGCTCTATGGGCTGCGGCGGAAATGCACCTGCCGGGAAATGCTGGTTGTGGATTCCCTTGCCTTGCGTCATGAGCCGGACGGCCGAACCTTGCGCTGGTGCCCCGATTGCGGCGAATTGACCGATGGGCAAGACCATATCTGTCGGGGAGGCGATCTCCATCTGGTCGAAAAGGGGCAAGGCAGTTGCGAGCGCTGCGGTGAACTGTTCAGCGATCTCACCGATCGGCCGTACTATATGCGCTATGAAATGCTCGCCGTCGCCGGCCACTGTGATGCCCACGGCCTGTTCCACAAGTCGCCGGACTGGCGAGACAGGGCAGCTCTGGAGCGGGCCAATGCGCTCAGGTTGTCGCTGCCGTTGAGAGCGGATGAGTTTTGCATTACCGGCGGAGACAAGTCGATTCAACTGATCCGCCGGAATATCAGGAACTATCTGGATCTGTTCTCCAGCCGCCAATTGCTGTTTCTGGATGCCGCCCTACGCCATCTACCGGATGATGATCCCGCCATCCGCCTCAACCTTGCATTGCTGGTCTCGACGTCATTGGAGTTCAACTCGATGCTCTGCGGCTATAAGGGGGTCGATAAGCGACGTGCCGGGGCCGTCCGCCACACCTTTTCCCATCATGGCTATTCGTTCCCGTATACGGCACTGGAGAATAACCCTATCTATCCCCGCCGTGCATCGGGCACTTTGCAGAAGCTTTTCCAGAGCCGCATCGTACGCGGCCGTCGTTGGGCGGCCGCCCCGCAAGAGCGCGTCGTTGGTGGAGGGTCAGCCCGGTTTATCCCGATCGAGGGCGAGCGTGACAACGGGATCGAGATGGACAATGCGGCCGACCTGCATGAGGCCGGCAGGAGCTTCTTCCTGATGCAAGGTTCGTCGATAAGCCTGCCTGTTGAATCGGGCAGTGTCGATGCCGTTGTGACTGACCCGCCATACTATGACAGCATCCAGTATGGCGATCTGGCAGCGTTCTTTCGCGTCTGGCTGCGCCAATTTTTGCCGGATGCGGCCGATTGGGATTACGATGAGTCGGCCGCGGCGGTCAATTCCGAACGGGCCAACGGCAACGATCAGTATTATGAGCTTATGGGAGAGATTTTCGGGGAGTGTCGCCGGGTGTTGAAGCCTGAGGTCGGCCGTCTCATCTTCACCTTTCACCACTGGCAGCCGCGGGCCTGGGCGGCACTTTCGGCTGCCTTGAGCAGCGCCGGCTTCACCCTGCTCAATCGCTACGTCGTCCATGCCGAGCATCCGATTTCGGTCCATATTAACAGAATGCACGCTCTGACCCATGACGCCATCGTCGTTCTTGCTCCTCGCGGCCCAGCCATCGCCTCGCGATGGCCCCGGCCGCGCGCGATCGATCGCACCGACAGCCACCGTTTCACGGCAACTTGCGCGGAATTTATGGGCTGGATACTCGATCAGCCGGAGCTATCCAGAGATGATATAGAGCGTTTGTGGGCAGATTTCCTGCCTGCGAATGGCGGCCATCAACCGCATTAGCTCGATAAGGCATTTCCGGAATTGACCGGATAGTTGATAAGTATGGCGATTGCCGTCAAGGGTATTAAAACCTCAGGCGCATTTGCTTCCCGGCGGTCAACCCCGGTCTGTCGGCGCGAACACAGTAGAGCAAGCCGTGGGGGCACTCCTCGCGCTGGACGATGAAACCGGCGTCCTCCAGGGCGGCGCGCCACTTCTCGCTTCCCGGCAGGGTGAATGTGACCGGTCCCGTGAGCATTGGATTGATTTGGGATCGGATTCGTTCGGCTACCAGCAGTCTCCCTTCGGGGATCAGGATGCGGAATACTTCCGCCAGCAACCTGTCCCGTTCCTCGGATAGCCAGAACTCGGAAAGGATTTGATTCATGAACACCGTGCCGATGCTGCGGTCGGGCAGAGGCAACAGGTCGATGCTGCCGTCTATCCAGTTGAGGCGCGGATCGTAGAGGGGCTTGGGTGCCAGGTCGCGGCCACGACGCAATGCGGCCCCGGTGTTGGATTGCGGATTGTAGACATCGATAACTGTGACCACACCCGTCGTCAATCGTTGGGCGGCTGTCACGGCCGTTGTTCGCAGACCGAGGTCGATACACACGATGTTGTTTGACGGCTGTGCTTGCGACATCTCGAACAGTAGCTCGGCCGCGTCGCTGTTGGGGGCGTCGTTCAACCGGTAGGCAACGTAGACGAAGGCAACCAGCAAGTAGGAGGCCACGAGCATCATCGCCAAAGAGAACGGGACGAACGAATACCAGCCGGACGCCAGCCCGACGCCGATCAGCAGAATGGCGAATACCAATATCCCGTAGAGGATGAAAAATACCGGCCAATGTATCCGGATGTATTGCAGCGTGTGGCGCGGGCGTTTGACAGTTGCCATTTGTTGAACATCGAATTTCCAATTGCCGATGCCTTGTGCTATTGTACCCCAAGGGCTTCAACGGGACGGCAATTCAATTTCCGGCCAAGCGACATTCCGTCCGCAGATATTTCCGATGCAGGTGTATCCATATGACTGACGATTCGACCCTCTACGACAGATTCCTGGGACGATATGAGGAAGGCCTTATTCCCTGGGATGATCCCGTGCCTCCACCGGAGATCATCGCCTTGGGAACGGAGTTGCCGCCGGGACGCGCTCTTGACCTGGGATGTGGATTCGGCCGCACGGCTATCCATCTGGCGAGGCTTGGTTGGTCTGTGGACGGCGTGGATTTCATTCCCCACGCCATCGAGGTCGCTCGCGAGCGGGCCGCGGTCGCCGGTGTGGCCGAGCACGCCCGATTTTATCAGGCGTCGGTGGCGGAGCTTGATTTTCTGAAGCCGTCCTATGATCTGGCGATCGACATCGGTTGCATGCATTCCTTTGACGATGATCTGCTGCGCGGGTACGAGGCTGGGCTGGCGAGGCTTCTGCATTCCGGCGGTCGGTATGTGCTTTTCGCCCACCTTCTTGATGCGGTGGTTGATATGGCGGATCGGCCGCGCGGCATCGCCGAAAGCAGGATCATGGCATTGCTGAGCGATCATTTCCAGCTGGACGAGGTTGAGCATGGCACCACCCGGATGGGTGATAACCCGATCTGGAACTCCGCCTGGTACTGGTTCCGCCGCCACTAAATATCAGGTTTGTTGTCGGGACATAGCGGCGAACGTCTTGTCATATCGGCCGGCCAATACGCTCCAGTCAAATCGGGCGACTGCCGCCGCCAAGCCGCTGGTGACGGTGTGTGTGGCAGCCACATCGGACAGCGCCCACCGCAAGCGATTCAGGAGATCGAGCCGCCCATGATACAGACAGTCGGGGTGGAACTCGGCCGGGATCAGTTCGGGATAGCTAAGACGCGCCGGCAGCAGCGGAAACGTGTGGCAGTAGATCGCCTCCAGAATGGAGATACCGAAATATTCATGGCCGGCGGTGGAGATGGTGACGGCCGATTCCCACAGCAAGCGGCTATAGGTGTCGCCGTCGGCGAACCCGTTGTGAATCACGCGATCGCCCAGAGCCTGAACTCCTGCCTCCCAACGTTCGCCCGGTTTGCCGAAGCGCTCGCCACAAAGGGCTACCCGAAACGGCACACCCTCCTCGGCCAGGGCAACCAGCACATTGATAAACCCCTCGGGATTCTTGTCATATTCCAGGCGCTGATTCCACAAAACAAGGGGCGCGGCCGCGGGATCGCCGGACCTGGCGGCCGAATCAAAGCACCGCAAGTCGACCCCCACCGGCAGTACTTCGCTCTTGCGGCGCAATAACTCGATGCTGTCCAGTTCGTTATACTCGGGATAGTGACGCAGGAAGGGCGGCAGGGCGGCGAAAAGGGTATCCAGATGGTATTGGGAATTGAAGAAGACACGGTCGGCGGCCATCATTGACGCGTAATTGATGAAACTGTAGTGTCGGTCGCGCTCCCCTAACTGACGTCGCATTGGCCCGATGGTTGGATCTTCCGGCAATGGGTAGGTTAGCTGGTTCTCGTGCATGTAGAGGGCAGCGGGGATGGCGGCCATTGTTTCGCGAGTCAGAGCCAGAAATGTGGTCAAATCGAGCAGGTCGGTCGCCAGGATGAGGTCGGGCGGCGGGGCGGAATTGGCAAGCCAACGACGGGCCAAAGTCACCGCGCCGCCATGCATGCGCCACTTCCAGAACCGCGCCGGCAGCGTGAGCAGCGACACCTCGTGGGCGCTGTTCCTTTGATAGCCCTCGGCCCATGCTCGATGGCTGCCGCCATGATACGGAGAGATGAGAATGATGCGCATGATGCAAGAATCAATCCCGCCGATAACCATTGACTTGTGGATTTATGGCGGCGACAATTCGACCTCTGCAATATAATTGACTATACTTATCCATGATTTACCGACAGGATCGAAATTTTGTCCGATTATGAACCTGAACTATTTTGGGATTCGACCTACGCTATCGTTGTTTCGTTAATGGAAAATTATCCCACACGACACCCCAATGATATCGGCATCGAGGAATTAGCGATGCTGGTCGAAACCCTGCCCGGTTTCCAGGACGATCCAGCCCAGGTGACCGAGCAGTTTTTACTGGATATTTTAACCGTTTGGTATGAGGAGGCGACATAGCTATGACCGTAGCAAATACGGGAGCCGCCAACGGGGATATCCCCGTCCCGGGTGAGGTGGCGAATAATGTCTTCATCACCAACATCGCCAAGTTGTTGGACCCGGTCTATAACTGGTCGCGGCGAAATTCAATCTGGCCGGTTACGTTCGGCCTTGCCTGCTGCGCCATCGAGATGATCTGCACGGCCTCGAGCCGTTATGACCTGGCCCGCTTCGGCATGGAAGTGTTCCGAGCCACCCCCCGACAGTCGGACCTGATGATCATCTCCGGCACCGTCACCAAGAAGATGGTTCCGGCGATCGTTCGCTTGTATAACCAGATGCCCGAACCGCGCTACGTGCTGAGCATGGGCGCTTGCGCTTCCGGCGGCGGTCCTTTCAAGGAGGGGTATAACGTCGTGGACGGAATCGACAAGTTCCTGCCTGTCGATGTTTACGTACCCGGCTGCCCGCCAACTCCGCAGGCGCTGGTCAATGGACTCATCGCCCTGCAAGAGAAGATCGATCAACAATCCATCGCCACCGTGCCCTGGTATCGCAAGGATGATCCGACGACCGGGCTATACCCTGTGCCCGTGCTTGGCCCTGACTTGGTCGATATGCGTCAACTGGACGTCATCCGAGCCAAGGCCGCCGAATATGAGGCCGCGGCCCAGACCGCCGGTGTTGAAGCAGAAGGGGCGGCCGCCTGATCGTAACCCAATGACGGTTGGCCTTAAGTAACCGGAGAAGTGATGAGCGATACAATTCTCGAACCTACCGCGGACGCCCAGGACCCGGATATCGTACTGACTCCTGCCCAGGAAGCGACCGCTAAACTCAAGGATCTGCACCCCAATGTCGTCTCCGACGACACGCGCGAAGGCTATGAAGGCCTGATCGTCTATGGCGACTCCATCACCGAGGTCGCCAGGACCCTGCGCGACGATCTGGGCTTCAATTATTTGTCCAGTGTCACCGGCGTGGATTTAATCGAAGAGGACAAGATGGAGGTGGTCTACCATCTCTACAGCATCGAACGTGGCGGCGGCCCAGTCGTCCTCAAGGTGCAAGTCAACCGCGATGAGCCGGTATTGCCCTCGTTGGTTCCTGTCTTTCCGGGAGCCGACTTCCAGGAGCGTGAGGCCTTCGACATGTATGGCTTCAACTTCCTGGGCCATCCTGACTTGCGACGCATCCTGACCTGGGATGGCTTTGCGGGTCATCCGATGCGCAAGGACTGGAAAGAGCCTTATTTTGAGGATGAGAACAAGCCCTTTGGCAGTCGTTGGCCGGACGGCCATGTCATCCGCTCCGAAGAGAACAATCCCTACGGTAAAAACGTGCAGTACCCGCCCGGATGGTTACCCACCGGCGATGAGTACGATATCGAGACCGACGTCTATCTCGGTCTGTCCTACTCGCGGGACGCCACCCCTGGCCTGAAAACCGACAAGGTAACGATCAACATGGGGCCGCAACACCCGTCCACTCACGGTGTGTTCCGCATGGTCGTCACACTCGACGGTGAAACGATCGTCGATCTGAAGCCCGTCATGGGTTATTTGCACCGCAACCATGAGAAGATTGGCGAGCGCAACACGTTCATCATGAACATGCCCTATACCGACCGGTTGGATTACCTCTCTCCGATGTCGAATAACCTGGGTTACGCCATCGCCATTGAGAAACTCTTTGATCTGACGGTCCCGGAGCGGGCGGAGTGGATTCGGATATTGATGGTCGAGTTGACGCGAATCAGCAACCATCTATGGGCGTTGGGCTTCCTGCTCAACGACCTGGGCGCGCTGCAGACGCCGATGCTCTATTATTACCTTGAGCGCGAGCTAATCATGGACGTGTTCGAGGCCTCGGCCGGATCACGCATGATGTGTAATTTCATGCGATTTGGCGGCGTTGCCTATGATCTGCCGGATGAAATTCGCGGCACGCCGACCATGAAGTACCTCGAGGAACTGGTCTACAACCGGCTGCCGAAGGTGATCGATCAGGGCGACGTTCTCATGACCAACAATGAGATCGTTCGCGCACGCGCCATCGGCGTCGGCATTCTGACGCCTGAGGATGCCATTGCCATGAGCACAGCCGGCCCGCTGCTGCGTGCCAGCGGCGTCCCCTATGATATTCGTCGCGCGGAGCCGTATTCCTATTACGAGCATCTCGATTTTGATGTGGCTGTCCGTTACAACGGCGATATCTATGATCGCTATCTCATCCGCGTGGACGAGATGCGCCAAAGTATAAGGATTTTGGAGCAGGTACTGCCCCGACTTAAGCAAACCCAGGGCGCGCCGGTCTACGGAGAGAAGCCGCAATACGCCGTGCGTGCCCCGAGGGCAGGCGAATCCTACGGCCGCGTCGAAAACCCCAAGGGCGAGTTGGGCTATTATGTGACCACCAAGCGTCGCAACAGCAATCCGGACCGCTACCACGTCCGCGCCCCATCCTTCATCAATCTGACCGCCCTCGGCCCCATGTCGAAGGGCTATAAGGTGGCCGACGTTGTGGCCATCCTGGGCAGCATTGATATCGTTCTCGGCGAGGTCGATCGGTAGTGGGGCGCTACGCCCGCAGGTTGGAACGGGAGTTCTTCTTATGTATGGATTAGGTATTTTTAAGGGAATGGGGGTTGTTCTCCGCCATTTCATTAACAGCTACGTCGACGATCTGAAATGGGCCGGCAAGGGCGGTCGTTATTACAACGCCGAGGCTTTTGCGGTTCGCCAGGGTCCCCTGGGCGAGGGCGTCAAGACTGTCTTCTATCCCGAAGAGAAACTGGACACGCCGGAGCGGTTCCGCTTTGTGCCGTTCCTGGTGACCGATGATCCGCCGCCCAGCCAGCGCTGGGGACACGACTGGTGTACGTCGTGCGGCATCTGCGCCAAGGTATGCCCGCCCCAATGCATCTGGATCGAGCGAGGCAAGCAACCCAATGGTCGGCCGAAGCCGGAGCCGGAGAAGTTCTTCATCGACATCGACATCTGCATGAATTGCGGTCTTTGCGCTGAGTTCTGCCCCTTCGATGCGATCAAGATGGATCACGACTACGAGCTGGCCAGCTATGACCGAAACACGGCCCATATCTACGACAAGGAACGCCTGAGCAAGCCGCTCAGCTACTGGCGCGAGATCGCGCCGAAGAAGGCCGAGGCCGAAGAGCTTGCGCGGCAGATGGCCGAAGCCGCCAAGACCAGAAAGAAAGACAAGGATGGCGACAGCCGCGAGGATCGAATCTCCGAGGCGGCGGCTCGCCAGCTTTACTACAAGGGTTTGTATTATTAATTTGATGGTTCAAAACCCTGGCGACTCGATGAGAATAGCATCCGACCGCCAGGTTTTTTGATATTGGCTCCAAGCAATTCGCGTGGTTCGCCAAACGATTAGATGACTGCCGGAATCGCTCCGCCGGAGCGATTTCTCCTAAGGCGGTCCGGGAGTTTTGCTTCATGTTTGGAAATAAAGTCAAGCAGTCGGGAGTGACAAACGACGCGGTCATGGCGGCGCTCTCGACTGTGATCGAGCCTGATCTGCATCGCGATCTTGTCTCGCTCAATATGGTTCGCAACCTGGAGATCGACGGCAACAACGTCACCTTCACGATTATGCTCACTACCCCCGCCTGCCCTTTGCGCGGCAAGATGGAGGGGGATTCGCGTGCCGCCCTGTCCCGCGTACCTGGAATCGGCGAAGTGACGATTAATTGGGATTCAAACGTCCCTTCTGACCGGCGCATTCGGGATCAGATTGGCCAGAGTTTCCGCAATACCATCGCGGTCTCCAGCGGCAAGGGCGGTGTGGGCAAGACCACGGTAGCCGTCAATCTGGCGATCTCGCTGGCGATGGACGGCGCGCGCGTCGGCCTGCTCGACGCCGACATCCTTGGGCCGAACGTACCCATGATGATGGGGCAGGATCAAATGCCCAAACCCGTCAATCGCAAGATGGTCCCGGCCGAAAACTACGGCGTCAAATTCATCTCCATGGCCTTCCTGGTCAAGCCCGATCAGCCGCTCATCTGGCGCGGCCCCATGCTCCACAGCGCCATCCGCCAGTTGTTGACCGATGTCGATTGGGGAGAGCTGGACTACCTCGTCGTCGATTTACCGCCGGGCACGGGCGATGCCCAATTGACTCTGGCGCAGGTTCTGCCGCTATCGGGAGCCGTCGTCATTACCCAACCCATGCAGGTTGCGGCGTCCGATGCGGTGCGCGGCCTCAAGACCTTTGAGAAGCTAGAAGTGCCGATTATCGGTGTCATCGAGAACATGAGCGGTGAATTCTTCGGCACGGGCGCGGGCGAGCAACTGGCGAAGAAATATGATACCGAGTATCTCGGTTCGATCCCGCTGGAGGCGGAAGTGCGCAAGGGCGGCGACAGCGGCCGGCCCATCGTCGTCGCCTACCCGGATTCGGATGCAGCCAAAGCCATCCGGCAGATTGCCCAGCGCGTGGCCGCGCGCGTCAGCGTGCTGACCTTGCAGGTTCAGGCGGAAAACGTTATCCCGATCAGTATGATCGGCTAATCGGGACGATTGAATCGAATGAGGAATGGGGGGCGAGTGGTCGCATGATGATCGCTCGCCCTTTTTCTTTGACGGGTTGCGTATAAGGCAGCCAATTCGGTATAAATAATCATTAACATATTTAAGAGGAACCATTGCAGATGACTCAAGGGTTGGTTGGGATCGATGCAGCTATCGGCCGATCGTGAAACCCGTGTCATCTGTTGATGCTTCCCATTATTACTGTGAGGAAACAGGCCTATGGCCACTGTGATGGCTCCCGGAGAAACCTCTGACTTTATAGGGGTTCGATTTCAAAAACTCGGGAAGCTCTACCACTTTAAGGTAGGCTCCCATAAGGATCTGGTCGCGGGCGATCATGTCGTCGTCGAGACCAAGCGCGGCAAACAATTAGGCCAGGTGATTGCCTTCATCGAGCCGAAAGAAGTCCATCATCAAAAGGGACTGCGTGCCGTTCAGCGCAAGGCGACTCCCCGCGACCTGGTTATGAAGCAGGTGTGGGAATCGAAAGAGCTTGACGCCCTGATCACCTGCCGCGAAGAGGCGTCCAAGGCCGGTATTAAGGACGCCAAGTTCGTTAAAGCCGAGTACAGCTTTGACGGCTCCTGGCTGACCATCGCCTACACAACCGAGGACAAGAAGCTCGACTTGCGTGGCGTGCAAAGCGCCCTCGGCCGAACCTTCCAGACGCGCGTCGAAATGCAACTTGTCGGCCCGCGCGATGTGGCCAAGATGATGGGCGGCTATGGCGCGTGTGGCGTTCCGCGCTGCTGCTCCACCTTCCTGACCGAATTTAGCCCAATCTCCATCAAGATGGCCAAGGAACAGGGTATATCGCTCAGCCCCCAGGAAATCACCGGCATGTGCGGTCGCCTGCGTTGCTGCCTCGTCTATGAGTATGAGCAGTACGTTGAGGCCAAAAAGCAATTACCCAAGGTGGGCAAGACCATCGGCACACCCCACGGGGAGGGTCGGGTCCTTGATGTGCGGCCGTTGCGTGACTCCGTCATGGTGCTCGTTGAGGAAACCGTCCACGAAGTTTTTCGTCGCGAGCTTGAACCCCTGGAGGAGTTGGAGGCGCTGAAGAAGAAGGCCGAAGCCGGTTGCTCCAAACATGAAAATGGGGGATGTGATTGCGGCGCCAAACAGCCCGGGGGCAAGGACGCTCAATCCGGCGATGAATAAGGCCAAGACCCGGCAGGATGCCTGGGACATCGTCTGCCGCCATGTGCAGGAGCGCGGCCTGCGGCGGCACATGCTCGCCGTGAGCGTGGCCATGGCTGATTATGCCCGCCGATTGGGTGAGGATGCCGCCTATTGGGAGACGGTCGGGTTACTCCATGACTTTGATTGGGAGATTCACCCTAATCTCGACCAGCATCCCGGCAAGGGGTCGGGTATTCTGCGGGCCGAGGGCTGGGACGAGGAAACCATCCGCGTCATCCTCTCCCATTACACGGAGGGCACGGGTGTCGAGCGCGAAAAGCCCATCGATTATGCCCTGCTGGCCTGTGACGAAATCACCGGCCTCATCATCGCCGCGACCCTGGTGAAGTCTTCGCGCAATATCGCCGATGTGACCGTCAGCACGATCCGCAAGAAATGGAAGGATCGCCGCTTTGCCGCCGGAGTGGATCGTGATGATGTGACGGCCGTAGTATCTGATTTCAGCCGGGTCTGCTTCGACGGTCACCTGGAGCTGTGGGAACACATTGAAAACGTGCTGACTGCCATGCAATCGGCCGCGGCCGAGCTTGATTTGGACGGCCGCCTGGCCGCCTGAGGGAGGAGCCGTTTTGGCTCGTACTGAGGATTTAGCCGTCTCCGAGGCCCTGGCCCTCGTTCTGGGGCGAATAAACGCTCTGGAAGCCGAGGACACGCCTTTGGCCGAGGCGCTGGGCCGTGTCCTGACCGCCCCGATCATCGCTTGTGACGACCTGCCGCCCTTCGCTAATTCCTCGATGGATGGCTATGCCGTGCGCGCGGCCGATCTGGCGGGCGCGTCCGGGAGTACACCGGTGAGCTTGCGCGTGCTGGCCGATATCGCCGCCGGGGCCACTCCCACTGTTGTTATTCAACCGGGGACTGCCGCGCGCATCATGACCGGCGCGCCAATGCCGTCGGGAGCCGACTCTGTTGTGCCGGTTGAGGATACGGATGAACCGTGGCGGGGGGGCGATCGGCCATTGCCGGAGGTAGTATTCATACAACGCGCGGTGGAAGCCGGAGCTTTTGTGCGCCATCCGGGAGAAGATATCCGCTCCGGGATGACGGTGCTACAGGCGGGCCATGTTTTGCGACCGCAAGAGATTGGCGTGCTGGCGTCTCTGGGTATAGCTCGCGTGCCGGTTGTCCGTCGGCCGCGGGTGGGAATCCTTTCCACCGGCGATGAGCTGGTCAATATTGACGCCGACCTGACTCCCGGCAAGATTCGCAACAGCAACAGCTACGCACAGGCGGCTCAGGTTCTGGCGTTAGGGGGAGTGCCGGTGATGCTGGGCGTCGCCCGCGATAGCGAGGCCGATATTCGCGCCAGGCTGGATGCGGCCGCTGCCGAGCGAGTTGATTTATTGATTAGCTCGGCCGGGGTCTCTGTCGGCGCCTATGACAAGGTGAAAGAAGTGCTGGATGGGGCGGGAGACGTCGCTTTTTGGCGCGTGCGCATGAGGCCGGGCAAGCCGCTGGCGTTTGGCTCCTATAGCGGAATTCCCTATCTGGGCTTGCCGGGAAACCCGGTATCGGCGATGGTCTCGTTTGAAACGTTTGCTCGCCCGGCCATCCTCAAACTTGGTGGCCACACCGATTTCGAACGGCCGCGCGTGCAGGCTATCCTTCTGGAGGATATTCGCTCGGACGGAAGGGAGAGCTATTTACGGGCGGTGGTGACGCGGGATGAGCGAGGTTATGTGGCCCTGACAACCGGTAGTCAGGGCTCTCATATCATGATGTCACTGGTGAGGGCGAATGCGTTGCTGGTGATCCCCGAGGGTGTGACCGAGGTAACGGCCGGCACACCCTTGACTGCGTTGATGCTGGATTGGTCCGGCGGCGTGTTCTAAATTCTCCGTCCGCCGGTTACCTTCGCACCGACTTGTTCTGTCTCGTCCTAGTTTTCGCTCTGTAACGTCAGCGTTCGCTTGAGCAAGTCTTCCTGCACGCGACGCTGATCCTCGCGCTGGGCTTTCTTGTTCTTGCGGCCGTCACGCTGCTCGCTCTTTACGGCTGTGATAGTCTCGTTGCCCAAGGCGCGACGCATGGCGATCTCCATGGCTGTCGGCGCTTCCTCGACTTCGTCATCGACGATTTCGTATTCTTTCGGATCGAAGCGTTCGCGATTGGAACGACGCTGCTTGTTGCCGCCACCGTCTCGGCCGCCGCCCGAACGTTGCGGAGCGGGAGTCGCCACGACTTCAGGCTTTTCGGTCAGCGCCTTCATGCTCAGGTCGATACGCCGCTTGCGGCGATTGAAACCCAGCACCTTGACCTGTACATCATCACCCACGTTGACGACTTCGTTAGGATGCTTGATGTAATTGTGGCTCAGTTCGCTGATGTGGACGAGGCCCTCACGCTCGGCGCCGATGCTGACGAATGCGCCGAAGGTCTCCAGACGGGTTACCTTGCCCTCATAGACCTGATCGGTCTTCAGTTCGGTCCAGTCGACCGCCAGCGGCGGAACCATGGTCAACATGACCTGCTGCCGCTCGGGATCGACCTTTTCGACCCAGACGCTGACTTCCTGTCCTTCTGTGAGGACATCGGAAACGCGGTTGACCTGTTCGCTGCCAAGTTTTGAGATGTGGATCAGACCGGTCGCGTCCAGACCGAGGTCGATGAACGCGCCGTACAACTCCAAGCGTTTGACCGTGCCCGTGAGTTGCATTTTGGGCTGGAGCTCCGCAATGCCGGTGGGCGCGGACTCGGTCGTAATTTCGGGGATGATTTCAATAGTTTCTGCACTCATGACAGAACTCTCCTGCAAAGGCGATTTGGGAATAGCGTCGGGCGAACCGAGGCGCGTCATTCGCTTGTGCGTTGTTCAATGGGGGTTAGAACATTGCCAAAGTGTTAATACGATAGGGTAGGATTATACCAATGGAGGCTTTTGTGTCAACCATTTTGAAGCCGCTGCGTCGTGCCGGCGACCTCAATATGTATCCTGCCCTAATTCCCTTACGACGCTAATGACGACGGTCAAAAGAGGTCTGTCTGATTAAAAATCGTCTTCGGCGACGGAGCCATTTTCGGCGAGCGGTTCCTTAACTTGTGGTTGGCCG
>JAGOZU010000004.1 GCA_018058545.1 Promineifilum sp.
TTTGGGCCAGCACGCAGGCGTCGCCGCGCGCGTCCATCAGGCGCGGCCCACGAATGAAGACAGCCGGAAACGGTCGGGCTGACTCGTCCAGCGCCTCGACCCCGATGGGGGTGATGAAACTGTCCACCTGACGACCGAAGGCATTGCGCTCCACGTCGATATCCATGACGCCCAGCAGCGGCTGGTCACGACCGGCGGCGGCGCTAATGCGCTTGGCCATGAAGATCATCCCGGCGCACGTGCCCCAGACTGGTTTTTCGGCCGCGAACCGGCGCAGGGCGTCGGTCATGTGATAGGTCTCGGCCAGTTTGCCGATGGTGGTGCTCTCCCCACCGGGGATGATGAGGCCGTCCAGTTCCTCCAGGTCTTGCGGCAGCCGTACTTCCACCGCCTCCGCACCCAGTTCGCGCAGCTTGTTGATATGTTCGATAAACGCGCCTTGCAGCGCCAAAACGCCGATCTTCATAACTTCTCCAGCGAAAGGTTTATCCGCAAGACTCGTAGTTGACATAACTCATTAAGTCTGCAGATGCCCCTCTCCCTAATCTACGGTGTCAGTCGATTGAGTGTGCGCGGGAAGGGGATGGTCTGGCGGATATGGTCAATACCGCATATCCAGGCCACCGTCCGTTCCAGCCCCAGACCGAAGCCGCTGTGAGGCACGCTGCCGAAGCGGCGCAGTTCGATGTACCATTTGTAGTTTGCCTCGGGCAATTCATGCCGCCGGATGGCCTCGAGAAGCAGGTCAGGGTCGCTCATGCGCTCGGAGCCGCCGATGATCTCGCCGTATCCTTCGGGAGCCAGCAGATCGACGCTCTTGCAGACCTCCGGCCGGCCGGGCCAGGGTTCCATATAGAAGGCTTTGACGGCCGATGGGTAGCCATAGACGAAAACCGGTTTCTCGAACTGCTTGGTCAACTCTGTCTCGTGCGGCGATCCGAAGTCATCCCCCCACTCGATGGCCAGGCTCTCCTTCAGTTCGGGATCGTCGGTCGCCTCGCGTATCGCGTGCAGGCGTTCGATAGCCTCATCGTAGCTGATGCGGGGGAACGGCGCGGTCACCTTGCGCAGGGCGGTGAGATCGCGCCCCAGCAACTCCAGCTCGGCGGCGCGCTTCTCCAGCGTGGTCTGCACGATATAGGAGATGAACGCCTCCTCCAAAACCATCAGATCGTCGAGATCGCAATAGGCCAACTCCGGCTCCACCATCCAGAACTCGGCCAGATGGCGGCGGGTCTTGCTTTTCTCGGCGCGGAAGGTGGGGCCGAAGCAGTAGACCTTGCCGAAGGACATGATGGTGGCCTCGCTGTAGAGCTGACCGGTTTGCGCCAGGTAGGCCTTCTCATCAAAGTAGCCGACCTCGAACAGGTTGCTCGTGCCCTCGGCCGCGCTAGGGGTCAGGATCGGAGTGTCGATATTGATGAAGCCGTTGTCGTCAAAGAAGTCGATGATCGCTCGCTTGATCGTGGCCCGAACGCGCATGATGGCCCATTGCTGGTTTGAGCGTAGCCATAAATGCCGGTTATCCATCAGGAACTCAACGCCATGCTCCTTGGGGGTGATGGGGTAATCGACGGCATTTTGAATGATATGAGCTTCCTCGATACCGATTTCATAACCGGCAGGGATGCCGGGAGCGCGATCATTGGTGCGAACCGTGCCGGTGACGATGAGCGATGATTCCTGGCCCAGATGGGCCAGCTGCTCGAACAACTCGTCGCCGATTTCGGGGCGATAGGCCACGGCCTGGGTGATCCCCGTGCCGTCGCGCAGGCGCAGGAAGAGCAGCTTGCCTTTGTGGGTGCTGGCATAGAGCCAGCCCTTGACGGTGACGCGCTCACCGACATGCTCGGCGATACGTTCAATGGTGAAGGGGGTGGTCATTCAACTCTCCTAACATTAGGTGGGGCAATTCCATAATAAATTCGATCGATGAGTATATCAGACAGGCGGTCGTTCCTGAAATCCGACCCGTTGTTGTTTCCGCCGCAATCCGCCCCATCCGCGGGCCACGCGCCTACTTCTGGCTGACGATATATCCCGCCAGCCGGGGCAAAAACGGCTCCAGTTCATAGCTCTCCCAGGCGCGGCCGCCGCTGGCCGTAAAGAGTGCGTAGCCGATCACGTAAGAGTCCTGACGTGCCTCGTTGTCGACCCATTGCAATTGGTTCAGATATGCAGTCTGCCCGTCAGGCCCCCACCCTTGTTCGACCCAGAAATCCTGAAAATCCTGCCAGCCCAGCCCGTCCGGCCCCGGCCGATTGCCGAGGATGCCGTCGATGCCCGCCTCGGAGATGACCAGCGGCACGACCAGCCCGCGCGGTTCCAGCACGTCGCGATAGAACCAGCGATAGCGAAACATCAACGGCCCCCGGTCAGGATAGGTGGGGTAGCCGGGCAATGGATCGCCATAGAGGAAGGTCAGGTCCGGCGCGGCATATTCATGCAGCGTCAGAATGCCGCCGTGGCGCTTGGCCTCCTCGATGGCCGGGACGAACAACTCAAACTCATTCAGCTCCGGCACGCCGGTGGAGAAGCCGCCAACGGCCGCGCGCAAGCCGTGGGCTGCCAGTTGTCGCACGCGCTCGGCCTCGAACCGGGCGTACCAGTCCATCCGATCCATGTTGGGATCCGGTTCGTTCCAGCCTTCCCAATAGTCAACGGCGGGGTGAAGGCGCATTTGCGGCAGTTGCCGGGCCACCAGCGCCGCCGCGGCCGCCTCAGGCTCCCCGTTGTAATCCTGCGGATCGATCGAAAAACGGCCGATCGTCACCGTCGACGGCGACACGGCCTTCACCTCGGCCAGGAAGCCTAGATCATCCACGCCCTTCACCACCGCCGGTTGCGCCGCGCGAACGAATTCGAGGATGGCATCACTGTTGGGCCGAGCCACATGAAGGCCCATCTTGCTGGGACCGAGTTCGGGGCGCGGCGAATAGTCGGGGATATTGCTGATATAGGGGGTGGCGACGGGAACGGTGGGTGGCGGAGGTGCCGGCTCGCTGGTTGGTTCCGGTTCGACCGTCGGCGACGGGATGGCAGTGGGCGCATGACCGCCTCCGGGGACGAGAGGCACGAAGACCTCGGCCGTCGCAACCCCTGTGGCGGCGGCTGGTGTCGGAGGGTTGGCCGTCGCGGCCATCGGCACGCTGGTGGCCGGCACTTCTGTGACGACGATGGGAGTCGACGAGAGCGAGCTATCGGGGTTTTGGCCATCGCAGGCCACCATGATCAGCGTTAGCAGGACCGCCAGGATCAGTCTAATCATCGGCTCTCAAGCATATCTCATCGTCTACAGCCGGGCATCTCCCCTCAGCGGCCGCTTATCGGCTTCGCGCGCTCAATCCGTCCCGACGACTATCTCGACGGTCGTCAAAACCACATGGTCGGCCATAGGTTCGCCGTCAGAATCGAGAACCGGCAGCCGTTGTCCCGAAATCGGATCATACAGCCCCACTTCGATCCGGTATGTGCCGGGCGACGCACCGACTGCGACGGGAATGGCATATTCATCGACGATGACCTCCCCCTCGCGCCAGGTAGTCGTTGGCCGCTTGTTGGCTGCCGGTTCATTGTCGGCTTGTCCCCACAGAAAATTTCCGCTATCGGCGTTGAACACGTCGCCCAGCAGGTGAGTGAAGACCTTGTAGCGCTGCGCTGTGCCGCCATCCGAGGACCAGTAGAGCGTCAGCTTGATCGCCTCGCCTGGCCGGACGGCCGTCTCCGGCAAATCGAAGCCCAGCAGTCGGATACCCTCGCCAAACGAGGTATCGACCCGATTGGGTATCGCCACGTCGTCGAGGGTGAGAAACTCCGTCTGCCTCCGGGTCACTGACAGTTCCCCAAATACAGCCGGTTGGCCATCGGCATCGATAACGAAGAAGTGATACGCGCCCGACGGCGCTTCCGGCGGCACGATAAAATCGACCTGCAACCGACTGAGATCATCGGTCGCCGGCAGAGTTACGGCCGTCGGCTGCCACAGGTTACCGCCCGCGTCGATCAACCCCACTTCGGTCATGACCTCACTCGTGCCGGTCTTGTAGAGGAACAGGTGAATCACATCGTTGCTTTTGAAATCGCGGGCTTGTTGGGCGTAGCCGGTCAGGCGATTTCCCCCGGTCAGCGGAATGTCAAGCGAATTGGGCGGCTCGCTCTCCGTCAGGTTGTCGGCCAGTGCCGCCCGCTCGGCCGTTCGCGTGTAGAGCGTCAGGGCCATATCCTCGTATGGGTATTCGCGAACGGCCGTGGCCCGTTCCGCCAGCCAAGCGGGGATATGCCGCTGCGGATCGCCGCCCGCGCTGTAGGGTGTCGTCACCAGCCATACGGCGTCATGCTCGTCCCAGATGGGCTGCAGAAAGTCGCCGGCCGCCTCCGGCGTCATCGTCCACAAATGAGGCACGCCGCGCCACTGATCGGGATAGTGGTAGGCGAAGACTGGCCAATCGGTGTCGGTGCAGAGGATGACGGCATCGCCCGGTCGCCGGTAGGCGTCGATGGTGCTGACCAGCGAGGAATAATCGTCGGTCAACACCCGTCCGGGATAATAGGGGCGCATTCCCACGAACGACACGACCAGCATGAACGCCGCCAGGATGATCGTCACGATCCGCCCGGCGGCCGCCCCGGTCGTGCCGGCGAAGGCTCGTCGCCCCAGCCAATCGCCCAACGCTGCCAATCCCCACGCCAGCAATATGCTGTAGAACGACGTGAAGATGACCAGATAGCGCGGATTAAAGGGCGGATTATAGAAGTTCTGCTTCGGCAGCGAGACAATGTAAACGATCGCCGCCGGCAGGATCAACACCACCAGCAACAGGGTCAAATCTCGTGCCGCCCGCCCTCGCCAGTCACGCTCCCCCTCCTCATTCGTCATTCGTAATTCATTATTCGAAATTCTGCCCAAGATGGCCGCAACCGCCGCCAGAAACACTCCCAGCGCCGGCATCGTCAGCCGGTTGAATTGGGCCACATCGACCGGGATACCGACAGTCAGCACCGTCCAGTAAATATGGAGGAAATCGATCAGGCTGATTGGCGTGGCCGCGGCCGTGCTGAGGAACCCGCCGGCCGCGTACCACAGCCAGGGCAGGAAGAGTGCCGCCACCAGCGCCTGCAAGCCCGCCCAGTGAAGAAACGCTCGCCTTCGGTCTCGAGAGTCGCGCAGTACCCACAGCCAGGCGACGTTGATCGCCACCCAGACCGGCGCAAACAGGTAAAGCGTGTACAGCCCGGCGGCCGTGGCTCCCGCATAAAGCGTTGAATCGCGAGGTCGACCGCGGTCCCACACCCGCCGCGCCGCCCAGACCGCCAGGACGGCCAACAGCGATGCCAGAGCGTACATGCGAATCTCTTGCGACCAGGCGATAGCGAAGCGCGAGGTGGCCAGGAAGAGCGCCGCCAGAAGGCCCGCCATCGTCGCTCCGCCGGGAGAGAGCGTGCCGCGTGCCATCCGGCGGCCGAGGGCATAAGTCAGGGCGACGGTCAGCGTGCCTAGCAAAGCGGAGAGCAACCGCAAGCCGGCTTCACCGTCGCCGCTCAGCAGTCGCCACAGATGCAACAATTCGAAATACAGGGGAGGGTGGACATCGTTGCCGGTCTGGCGCAAGATGTCGGCCGCGGAGAAACGGGACACCCAGACCGACCAGCCTTCATCCCACCACACGCGCTGCTCGCCGATGCGATGAACGCGCAGGAAGAAGCTGAGCAAAATAACGCCGACCGCCATCCAAAGACGGCCATACGCGTGGTCTGAGTCAAGTCGCCGGTGTTGGATCATCCGGTTAGCTCGCGACCGATCTCCGTCCGTCGCGGCGATCAGAGCACGGCCACATCGCCGCTCATTGCCGGCAATTGGAACGTCACCTTAGTGGCGCCCGAGACATATGGCACAGCGAAGGTTTGCGGCTCATCGCTCATGTTCAGCCCCACGATCACCACGTCGCCGCCATCCTCCCGCGCATAGGCGTAGGTCTTGGCTTCCGAGTTGAGGTGCAGCGTCCGACGACGGCCGCGCCACAGCGTCGGGTGCCGTCGGCGCAGGTGGCTCAGATGCCAGAAGGTCGAGCTTAAATCCGCGTCCTGCTCCTCGCCCCACAACATCGGCCGGCGGCACTCCTCCATCCCCTGGCTGCCTGGGTCATGGATGCCACGTCCTTGCGACACCCCCACCTCGGTTCCATTGTAGACGATGGGCGCGCCGCCAAGTGTGAACTGCACCAGCGCCGCCATTTTAAGCTTCCGCTTGTCGCCCCCCGCCCGATAGAGAAAGCGATCCATGTCGTGGTTATCCAGAAAGCTGGGGCGGCTGAACACGGATTGCTTCGGAAACCAGGCTTCGTGGCGATTGAGGAGCGCATCGAATCCGGCCAGACTCATCGTGCCGTGGGCGAAAGTATTGCGCAGGGCCTGGCATAGCAGGAAGTCGAGCGCGCCGTCGAAAAGTCCCGCATAGCGGGGATGCTCATCGGGTGAGCGCGTCAATTCGCCGAACATCCAGGCATCGGGCCGGATGCTGCGGGCGACCACCCGCACGTCGGTCCAAAAGTCGAACGACGGCCCATCGGCATGATCCAGTCGCAAGCCGTCGAAGCCGACATCGCCGAGCCAAAAGCCGACGCTACGCAACAGATGATCGCGCACTGCCGGGTTATCGACATTGAGCTTGGGCAGCTCGGGCAGGTCGAAATAGGCGACGTACTCGTCGGGCCATCGCTTCCAGTAATACCAGTGATGGTAGGGGCTGGCGCGATTGGCCTTCGCCTCCTGAAAAGTGGCGTGCCCTCGGCCCCAGTGATTGCCCACGAAATCCAGCAACAGCCGTATGCCTCGCTCGTGGCTCTTGTCCACCAACTCGCGTATGTCGTCCATCGTCCCCAATCGGGGGTTGACGGTGAAATAGTCGGTGGCGTGATAGCCGTGATGGGTTTCATCGGGGAAGAACGGGTTGAGCCAAAGGGCGGTGAATCCCATCCCGGCGATGTAGTCGAGATGGTCGATGATCCCCCGCAAGGTTCCGCCATGGATGTCGGACAGGCTGCTCACCGGGTTCCAGGCGCGGCCGTTACCGGGCGAGAAGCGGTCGGGAAAGACCTGATAGATGATCGCCGGGAGCGCCCAGGCGGGCGGGCCGGAATCGCCCACGACATATGAGTACTCGGCGCCTTCGTCAGCCCAATAGATCTCGCCGCTATCGACATCGTGGGCGCGAATCTGATAGCGCACCAGCGTGCCGGCCGGATGGGCGGGCAGCTCGGCCTCCCAAACCTCAAAGTAGTTCCACAGCAGCAGGCTCCACTCCGTCTTCACCCGCCGCATGGGGATGACGGCCGCTTCCGGCTCCGTCACCAGGCAGACGACCTCGTCCACCGGCAGATCGGGGCCGATAGTGACGCCGGCGACCGGTCGCTCCCCAGCGTGGGGCGAGCCGGGCGACAGGCGACGTTGGTGCCGGACGCCCTGCAAGGCTTGTTGCGCTAATTCGGCGCGTTTATCGATGTAGGCCATTCGGCCGAACAGGGTTTCTGGGGTCATGGTTGGTTCTTCTTTGCCGGTCGTGTTGATCCGACGCGGCGCTTGTCTTTATTTTTCCAGCCGCTCGGCAATCAGATCGAGCACTCGGGAGATGTTCATCGGCTCCCCCGGAACGACATTCTTTTCATCGCCGTCATGCAGGTGGTAGGGGAAGTTGGGCAGATCGGGATAGTGTTCGGCGTTATCCCAGCGGATAAGCAGATTGTTGTCCGAATCCATCCAATGATAGCTATAGCGAGTTAGCTCCATATCATCTTCAACAGTAATCCGGGCATATTCCATTATTTCAAGACGGCTATTGTCAATGAACGAGGCGATGACACGAATATAGGCATCATAATCACTCGAACGCTGCCTAGTGATCTGATGCGATGCAATAATTGGATTGGCAACGATCGTCGTCTTGATAACGATTAGATATTCGGTCGGGTTCACGCTCAATCCGTCAAGAGTGACAGCCTGCTTATAGCCCCGGAATACATATCATATAATGAGGCCCATTCCATAAAGTCCATCGCATCGCCCATTTCCCCCGCCCGAAACCGCTCATAAAATACCTGGGAGTCCATCGTGTAGCGCGCTTCGAATTCGTCAAGATCCAAGCGTAACTGGTCTATGAGGGCTTTCTCCTCGGCCGCCTCCTGGGCAAAGACTTTAATCAGCACACGATCCATCAATTCACTGGCTTGCCCGGATTCGTATAGCTTGATCAGCCGTTCCAATCGCGATAAGCGGGTTTCAGCGTGCAGTTCGGCCGTATCCATAGGTCACCTCAGCATTCGATCATCTTTGTTGAGCCACATTAATTATAGCGAAGATGGAGCCATGCGGCAGGGACGGGTATTGCCCTCATGTGACGGGCACTTTCAGCAGCGCCCGTCACATGAGGCTGACGATCGTGTTACGGCCCCGGTGTCAGGAAATCGACTGTGGCAAACTCATCGGCCGTCAGGCTGCCTTGCGGCGTGGTCGAAGGCGTTAGAGCGCTCAGCCATGCCTCCTGCTGCCCGGCTTCCGGCCAGACGAGGTCGATCACGCGGGTGTGGTTGGTGCTGCCGGCGGGCGCGCCACCGATGCGCCATTGCTCAGCCTTGGGGCTCACGTCACGGATGCGCAGCACGCCCCCGCTAGGGAACCCCTCCTGGCTCATCACCATCGCCGCATAGCGCCATGTTTCCGGCGTATCGCCCAGGATCGATTTGGGCACGCGAATGGTGACCTTCTGCTGCCCGGCGTCGGCGATGACCTGGAAGTCGGCCGGGCCGGCGATCTCCTTGGGGCCTTCGTCGCCCGGTGTGAAGATCTTCGACTCCCAGCCTTCCACCGTGATGGCATACTCCCAGCCGATACCCGCGGCCGCGGCCAGATTCCGGCCCGGCAAAAACGCTCGCCCGCCTGAGTCACTGCCGTCCTGATCGATGTAGATATCGAAGGTCTGCAACGAGACCCCGTTAGGGCTGTCCCAGGCGTTATCTATCGGTCCCATCATGGTGAACCGGAAGACGATATTCTGCTCGTCCGTGCCCACCTGGAAGTTCGCGATGTCGAAATTGCCCGGCTTGAAGACGGGATCGAGTGGATAGGTATAGGTCCCGGGGCCGGTATCGTCGCCCACGGGATCGCTTACTTCCAGCACGGGGATCGTCGTGCCCAGATCGGGGACGACCATAACAGCGGGGCCGGATGACGGCATCCGGTCGATGACCGCCGTCTCTCCGCTGACAACCTCGCTGAAGAGCGCGCGCAGCATCAGCCTCGCGCCGACGTCGGCGTTACCCAGCCAGGCCAGCGGGACGGCGATCTCGATCGGCCCGCCCTCCCCCACAGCCATGCCCGCCGATACCTCTTCGGGGAAATCGAGAGCGGCGCGGCCGTCCGTCGCCGGGCCGGTAGCCACGAGCGTCCAGCCGTCTTCCGCAGCCACATAGCCGGTCGCGTTGCCCAGCACGCCACCGCTGAATTTCAATACCAGCAGCCTGTTGCTGCCAAAGCCAAGCAGGTCCCCGGTTTGCGAGAAGGCGTTCAACGGACCGCCGGCCGGCGTGCCCAGATAGAGACTGTGCAGCCCCTGGCCTGTGGGCAATTTGTATTCAGGATCGAGGGTGATTTTCAGATACAGGTTCCGGGCGTCGAAGCCATAGGCCAGCTCGCTGAATGGCGGCGCGCCGGTGGCCATCACGCCCCCTTCGGCCGCGTATAATCCAGCGGCATCCCATTCGCCATCACCGGCAACGCCGTCGACGACGGGGGTCATCAGGCCGGTGGGAGCGCGCTCGGCCGCGGCCGGCGTTTCGGGGATGATGGGTACGTCGAGTATGCGTGGCGGTTCCGCGCCCAGCGTCTGATAGACGGCCTTCAGCGTGTTACGGAACTGCTGATCGAACGAACCGTCGTCGCCCGAACTCTGATCGGCTCCATACCACCAGAACCAGTCGGAGCCTTCGGCAATATACATCAGCGTGAAGGCTTCTTCCAGAGCCTCGGGCGTGACCGTATCGCGATTCCGGCCGGTGACATAAGTCTGCAAGTAGATGCGCGTCTCGCGCAGCAGATCCCAGGCGCGATTTTCTTCTTCCTCGCCAATCCAGGTCGAGAAGTCGCTGTTGATCCATGATCCGGCCCACAGATTGTGGATGCGCGGAAGATCGTCGTCGAGCGCCAGATATTCGCTCGGCGTGACGGTGATGATGCGGGGATCGTCGCTCAACCGCCGGTACAGCTCGTGCAGGAACTCCTTGCCGTCATTGTCGTAATGTTCCCAGGCGTTCTCGCCGTCCAGGATGACCGAGACCAGATGTGGCCCGGCTGGTATCTCGCCCTCGGCGTTGGGGCTTTGCAGGCGGCCACAGATGTTGTGGATGCGGTCGATGAAGTCTTCGGCCGCGGCCGTGCCCGACACGCCTGAATAGGTGAAGCCCACCTTGTCGGAGATGATCAGATCGCGGAAGAGCATGGCCACCGGCCCGCCGTTCCGCCCCTGCACCACATAAGGTTGGTAGAGCTGGTCTGCCTCGACGACGACTTCGTTGCCGTCGCGGGTGAAGCTGTCCATGCCCAGGCTGCGCGCCAGCACGCCTTCGCTGCTGGCCATCCACTGGATGCCGTTGTCGGCAACCATGCTGACCATTTCCTGGGCCACCGAGCCTTCACTGGGCCACATGCCTCGCGGAGGTTGGCCAAAATGATCGACGTAGAGTTGCACCCCGCGCTCCACCTGGGCCACGGCATCCTGTCCCCAGCGGAACGGCTGGCTGGGCAGGGTCATGTCGGGTGTAGCGCGCAAGGCCAGATCGGTATCGACCAGCAGCGGCAAGATGGGATGGGCGAACGGCGTCATGGTAACTTCGATCTGCCCGTCTTCCTGCATCTCGCGATGGATGGG
The DNA here is from genome assembly GCA_018058545.1 of Promineifilum sp. Taxonomy (GTDB): domain Bacteria; phylum Chloroflexota; class Anaerolineae; order Promineifilales; family Promineifilaceae; genus Promineifilum. Next base: position 10,916 of record JAGOZU010000004.1, read on the forward strand.
AATGACTTCATTGATCAGGCGCAGATGCTCATCAAGGACGATCTGCTTATCCTCCTCGCTGAAGCCCGAGCCCTGCTCAACCAGCGTGGCCAGTGGTTCCTGGGCAAGCCAATCGGGGTCGGTCCAGGCCAGGTTGAACAACAGTTGCAGATCGCGGAAATCATCGACCGAGTAGACGCTCAGCGCGTCGCTACTGCCGTCGCGCAACTCCAGCAACTCCTGATAGCGCGGGAAGCGGGCGACGATCTTGCGGTTGGTGTCGAAGAAATGGTCGAGGATGAACTGTTTTTGCGCGTCATCCAAAGCCTCGGCCGGGATGATCGTATGTTCCCAATAGAGATCCGTCGCCCCGGCGCTCAGCGCGTCCAGCTGACGAATGAGGCTGGGCGTCAGGTTGAATGTGGCCTTGACATCGGGATATTCCCGCAAGGTGGCGGCCATATCGACGTAATCCTTGGTGGCATGCAGGCGGACCCAGGGTTTGGCGAAGACGCCCGTCTCCGGGTCCTGGAAATAGACCGGCTGGTGCTGGTGCCAGATGATCGCCAGATAGATCGGCTCCACACACAGGTCGGCCAGCGGCACCGCTGTCGGCGCGGCCGTAGGTTGGGGCGGGACGGTGGCCGTCGGAGCCACGGTTGGGGCGGTCGTCGGCTCGGCTGTCGGCAAAGTAGCCTCGGCCGGGGCTTGCGTCGGCACGGCCGCCGGCTCCTGGCGGCAGGCGACGATGGTTACCAGCAGAATCATCAATAGTATGAAGCGATATGCGCGCATAGACTTCCTCGAATTAAAGAAAAAGGGGTATATGATGATATACCCCCTTTATTCAGACTTTTGGAAACCGGGCTGCTTCCGAGCGACCCGATTCCCGGGATCAATTTATCCCTTCACCGACCCGGCCGTCAGGCCGCCGACGATGTAGTCCTGCAAGAGCAGATACACCGCCACCATCGGGATAGCGCCGAGAACCGCGCCGGCGGCGAACGGCCCCCAGTCCTGGGAGTAGTTGTCGCCGATGAAGTTATACAGACCCAGCATCAAGGTATACTTGCTGGCGGACGTGATCATGACCCGCGGCATCAGATAGTCGCTGTACGTGCCGAAGAAGGTCAGAATCATCGACACAACCAGGATCGGCCGCACCAGCGGGAACAACAGTTGCCAGAAGATCTGCCAATCCGACGCCCCATCGACCTTGCCCGACTCGTCGATCTCGCGCGGGACGGAGTCGAAGAAGCCTTTCATCAGCCAGACATTGATGCCCATCGCCCCGCCCATGTAGATCAGGATCAGCCCCCCGTGGGTGTTCAGGCCCAGAAACGGGATATAGGTGCCGATCTGCTGCAGGATGGAGAACAGGGCGACCATAGCCAGGATGGCCGGGAAGACCTGGATCAGCAGGATGAGCAGCAATAGCTTGCCACGGCTGGCCCAGCGGAAACGCGAGAAAGCGTAGGCCGACATCAGGGTGATAAGTCCCACCAGGATGGACGAGATAGCCGCGATCTTGAACGAGTTCCACATCCACAGCCAAAAGTCCTGGTTCAGAATGGTGCGATAATGTTCCAGCGTGGCCGGGGTAGGGATCAATTTCTGCCCCGAGACGCTGCTCGTCGGGTTGACCGATGCGGATATCGTCCAGAGGATGGGAAAGAGCGAGAAGAACACGACGATGGCCGCGATGATGTACTTGAAAAACAACGTTATGCGAAAACGCGCTTTCTTGCTATGCCGCCAATCTGGGGCAGTTTTGGCCGTAGAACGGCCTGCGGTATCGACTGTCGAGGTCATGCGTTTCCTACCTCCTCCCAGGTGCCCATGCGCTTGAATTGGAACAACGTCACAAAGATCATCAGCAGGAAGATAATAAAGGTGATGGCCGCCGCGTAACCGAGCTGCTGAGTCGATGAGCCGAAGGCCAGCTTAAAGACGTAGCTGATCAGAATGTCGGAGTGCCCGGCGGCCGTTGCCGTGCCGACCATGGGCGGCCCGCCGCTGTTGAACAGGTAGATGACGTTGAAGCTGTTGAAGTTGACGGTGAAAGACGAGATCAACAACGGGCCTACCGACACCAGCAGCAGCGGCAGAGTCAGGGCACGGAACTGCTGCCATGCGCTGGCTCCATCGATATCGGCCGCCTCGTACATATCGGTCGGAATGGCCTGCAACGCGCCGCTGCTGATCAGCATGAAGTAGGGATAGGCCAACCAGACATTGATGATAATCAGCGCCACCTTGACCCAAACCGGGTCGGCGAAGAATGGCGGCCAGCCCACGGGCTGATTGAATATAGCCTGGAGCGTGTTGGGCACGATGCCCTGCAACGGGTTCATCATGCCGCGCCAAACCAGCAAGGTGATGACCTGGGGCACGGCAAAGGGAATGATGAGCAGTGACTTGATGATTTTCTGCCCCGGCATGGTGCGACCGAAGACTATGGCGATCATCAGTCCCAGCGAGAAGGACAGGAGCACGCTCAGCAAGGCGAAAGCCACCGTCCAGGCGAAGATCAGCAGGAGCGGCCCGCGATAGGTCGGGTCGGTCAGGAATTGGCGGTAGTTCTTCAGACCGACAGTGACCTGGAAGCCGGGGTTGAGGGTGGTGCCGTCCGGGGCAGTGAAGAAGCCGGTCGTCATATCGGCGGTGTAGACGATGTTGTCGCGCATATCCGTGATGCTGTCGGTCGCGGGATCGTAGACAAAACGCGGCTGAAGCTGGGCTGCCTGCCCCAGCCGGCCTGTCAGCTGCACCGCCGTCTCCTCGCGGCCGAACGAGAACTGGCTGATGGCCGTAACATTACGCACCGTCTCAGCCCGCGTAAGCGCCGTCCATCCGGGTATACTGGCCGGTACGCCATCCTCATTCAGAGCGCCAGCCTTAATCTCCTCGGCAGTGAACTCCTCCCCGATGGTGGCGAAGAAGGTTCTGCCCTCCGGGCCGACGAGCCATAGCGCGTACTCCCCCGTATCGTTATTACGGAACACGGTGTAGTTCAATACCCCGCTCTCTTCGGGCAGAAAAGTCCGCGCCTCCAGGCTCTGGATAACCTGTGACTTGGGCAGAAGATGTCCCGTGCCGTAATTGGTGAAGGAGATGTAGATGGTGTAGGCGATGGGATAGACGGAAATCAGCATCATGAACGCCAACCCCGGAGACATCCAGCGCATTGGATAGGCGCCAGGGCTGAGAAAAATATAGTTGATGCCGACGGTGATGATTCCGATGACGATGGCTAACGGCCAAAACCCATCGGACAGAAGCAGGTAGATAAACAACAGAGAGAATGCGGTGAAGATGACGAGGCCAAGAAGTCGCAGAAGGGTCCCGCCCGTCGTCAATGACCTTTCAGGCCGGGCGTTCGGTGGCTTATCGGGTCGAACCTCGATAGCGGACATAGATTTCCTCCTGGCCACGGGTTCCCGTCCCGCAGCCTGATTGTAAACCCTTCACGCCTCCCCGGGCGGGAGGCCGATGTCGCCATAAGCTCGCCACCCACCGGGTCCGATCGACCACGAGTGGGCGGCGAAGCCTAGTATATACGTTGACGGCGGTCTCGCCCAATGGGTGAGACCGCCGTCAAGTCTGACTGGATTATTGACCGAGTGCGGTGATGATTTGCTGCTGCGCGGTCGTGAAAGCGTTCTCGGCCGTGTCGGCCCCTTGGGCGACCAGGACGATAGCGTTACCCCACGCCTCCCAGACGGAGGACATTTCGGGGATGGCCGGCATCGGGTCGGCGTTCACACCGGCCTGGCCGAAGGCCTGGATGTACTCGTCATCCAGTTTCTCCAGCACCGGTACGAAAGCGGACGGACGCGGGTCGGTGTCATAGAAAGCCTGCATGACTTCCGGCGTGGCCACGAACTCGGTCAGGAAGATCTGGGCCAGGAGCGGGTCCTTGCTGAAAGCGCTGACCATGAAACCCTGGGCGCCCAGGAAGGGCTTGCCATCAACCGTCTCGGCGGGGATGTTGCAGATCTTGAACGGGATGCCCGAATCGACGGTGCGCTGGGTTGCCCATGGGCCGGTGATTTGCATGGCCGAGGTGCCAGCCTCGAACATCTCGTGCTGGATGTCCCAGGTGACGGCCGGCGGCTGCAATCCTTCTTTCACCATCGTCTCGAACCACTTCGCGGCAGCGATAGAGCCGGGGTCGCCAACGCCGACGTTGGTCGGGTCGTAGGCGCCCGCTTCGGTGCGGCCGAAGACGTAGCCACCAAAAGCGGTCTGGATCGGATAGAAGTGATACGGGTCGCCTTCCATACGGACGAAGCCGTACTTGGTGGCATCGGCCGCGTGCAGTTCGGCCGAGATGTCATGAACCTCGGTCCACGTCGCCGGGCACTCGGGCACCAGGTCGGTGTTGATGAAGAAGGCCACGTTCTCGGTCGCGTTCGGCAGGCCGTAGGTCTCGCCGTCATAGCTGAAGGCGCTGATGGAGGCCGGGGTGAACGAATCGGTCAGATCGCCCAGATCGATGGGGGACAGGAGGCCACTGGTGACCAACTCGCCGAGCCAGTCATGGGCGCCGACGATGATGTCCGGACCTTCACCGGCCGGGCCGGCGATGAGGAAGTTGGAACGGATATTGCCGAAACCGACTTCTTCGATCAGCAACTCGACGCCATACTCTTCCTCGAACGAAGCCTCGACCTGCTCCAGGGCGGGCTTGCGGGTGTTGTCGGCCCAGATGCGGATGACGGGGGTACCGGCCGCGGCCAGTTCCTGCGCACGGAGCGTGTTGACCACGGTCGGCGGGACGAGGACGGTGTCCACAACCTGGATGACGCCATTGGAGGCCTCAACATCGGGGGTGGAGATGGAGATGTCGGCAACCTGCAACGGCTCGCCGGCCACGGTATCGATACGTCCGTCTTCGTCGCCGGTGATGTCAGCAGCCTTCAGAGCGCCATTGATGGCGTGATAGGGCAGCAGGCTGGCCATGAAGCCTCCCACGATGTTCTGGTCGGCAGCATCAAAGGCGGCATTGGTGGGCACAAACCAGGTCTGCGGGGAATCGGCCGCAGGATCGGCGATGCCGGCCGCGTTCATGGCTTCGACGAACTTGCTGAAGTTCGGATCGGTTGCCAACAGCTCGAGCATCGTCTTGCTGGTGTCGCTGGCCAGGGTTGGCGCTTCAACAACCGGAGCTTCGGTCGGTTCGGCCGGGGCCTCGGTCGGAGCAGGGGCCGGCTCATCGGTCGGGGCCGGGGCCGGAGCTTCGGTCGGAGCGGCCACGGGAACTTCCGTCGGGGCCGCCGTCTGGCCACCGCCGCAAGCCACCAGCGCAATGGCGCCGAGCAGCAGCAGGACCACTAACAGATATCGCTTGGAATTTTTCATCATTCTCCTCTACATTTTGGTTTTACAACAATCGCCGAGATGGCGATATGGCAAACAAATTAATCAGGATGGTTCAAAACGGCAGTATCTGCGATGAGATGCACCACCTCCATAAAATCCCGCCCAGTGTTTGCCTGGCGGGAGTATATCCAATTTCATGTTAAATAAGAATCGCGGCCGAAGGGCTGTTCAACTCTTCCGTCAGCGACCGGTTGAGATGGACGAGCGTGTCGGTGAACCGTTCGGCCATGCCGTTTTCCAGCGCCGTCAGCCGCAGCTCGATGTAGCCGCGATGGGCTTGCTCGACGCGCTCATGGAGGGCCGCCCCCGACTCCGTCAAAAAGAGTCGTTGGGCACGGCCATCACGTTCATGCGGCTGTCGCTCTACCAGCCCGTCGTTTTGCAATCCCTGCACCAGGCGAGTGATATTGCTTTTGTCGCAGAACATGCGTTGGCTTAAAGAACTGGGTGAGATGCCGGGCTCATTGGCAATGTGGGCCAGAGCGTAGTAGCGGGGTACGGTGAGCGCAAATTGCTCCAGAAACTGGCGATCTCCGAAATCAAGCAGCAGGAATGACTCCTTGATTAAATCATACAGACGCACTTTATCGCTCATGCCCCCATGTCCTAACGGATACAAGTTGACACTGCAACTTTATCACAGGCTGACAAGGCTGTCAATGGGGATTTTGGGAACATTTGAATCGGCAATATCCGCAGATCAGTTCATTGACATTCCCGATCGCATCTGGTAATATCCGGTCTCACGCATGGGGGCGTGGTGTAGCGGTTAACACGTCGGCCTGTCAAGCCGAAGATCGCGGGTTCGATCCCCGTCGCTCCCGTACCCATAGCCGTGAAAGGCCAATCCGAAAGGGTTGGCCTTTTTGTTTGGTATGAATTGGCCCATGACCGCCCGCTTGCGGCCGCCCCACAACCGGATAACATAGGCCGAAAGGAGAGAGCCATGACAAATTGGGATCACACAACCGATGTCGTCGTCGTCGGCAGCGGCGGTGGCGGGATGACGGCCGCGCTGGTGGCCAAACAAGCCGGACTGGATGTCCTGCTGGTCGAAAAGTCGGAATACTACGGCGGCTCGACCGCCCTGTCCGGCGGCGGTCTGTGGATTCCCAACAACTACCTGCTGCAGCGCGACGGCCTCGACGACTCTCTCGACAAAGCGCGCACCTATCTGCAACATACCGTCGGAGACCGCACGCCCCAATCCTTGCAGGACGCCTATCTGATCAACGCGCCGGAAATGGTGAAATATCTGGCTGCCAATTCACAGGTCCGCTTCCATCGCTCGGTCGGATATGCCGATTACTACCCCGAGCGGCCGGGCGGCATGGCTGACGGCCGGGCGATCGAAGGCTCGCCTTTCGACGGCAACAAGCTGGGCGACGATCTGGCTCAACTGCGCCCCATGAGCATCGAAGTTCCGGCCGGGCTGGCCTTCACCGCGAGCGAATACAACAAGCTGGGCATGATCACCTCCACCTGGGCCGGCAAGCGGGTCGCCCTCAAGGTAGGCGCGCGCACGGTGGTCAATATGCTGACCGGCGTCCGACTGCTGGCCCTGGGACAGGCGTTGATCGCCCGGCTGCGCCTGTCGCTCAAGGATGAGAACGTGCCTCTCTGGCTGAACGCGCCGCTGAAAGACCTGATCGTCGAGGACGGCGCCGTCACGGGCATCGTTGTCGAGAGAGACGGCCGGCCGCAGTCGATCCATGCCCGCAAGGGTGTAATCCTGGCTGCGGGTGGCTTTGCCCATAATCAGGCGATGCGCGAGCAATATCAGAAAGCGCCCGTCGACCACACCTGGAGTTCCGCCAACCCGACCAACACCGGCGACGCGATCCAGCTGGGCATGAAACTGGGGGCGAAGATCGACCTGATGGACGACGCCTGGTGGGGACCGTCGAGTATGCCGCCCAATGCGCCGGTGATGTTCCACGTCGGCGAGCGTTCCTACCCCGGCGCGATCATCGTCAACGCCGACGGTCGGCGGTTCACCAACGAGGCCGCCTCCTACGTCGAGGTCGTCCACGCCATGTACGAGAAACACACCGCGGAGACCTCCCACATCCCCGCCACCTTCATCATGGACAGTCGCTTTCGCCGAAAATACATCTTCGGCACGCTGTTCCCCATGCAGCCGATCCCCAAAGCCTACTTCGAGAGCGGCTACTTCAAGCGCGGCGACACGCTGGAAGCGTTGGCCGAGCAATGCGGCCTCGATCCGGCCAACCTGAGAGAGACAGTCGAGCGCTTCAACCGGTTCGCTCGCGCCGGCGTGGACGAGGATTACCATCGCGGCGACAGCGCCTACGACCGCTATTACGGCGACCCGACGGTGAAACCCAACCCCTGCCTCGCGCCCATCGAAGAGCCGCCGTTCTATGCGGTGCAGATGGTGCCCGGCGACCTGGGCACGAAGGGTGGGCTGGTGATGGACGAGCACGCCCGCGTCCTGCGCGAAGACGGATCCGTCATCGCGGGCCTCTATGTGACCGGCAACAACTCGGCCGCCGTCATGGGCAATACCTACCCCGGCGCGGGTAGCACCATCGGCCCGTCGATGACCTTCGGCTACATCGCCGCCAAACATCTGGCGGGCGGCAAGATTCGGCCCGTGGGCGAGCCGCCTCGATGAAGCCTCGATCAATCTAACCGCCGTACGCCGTGATTCAAACGATCGCCATGACGGAACACCTCACGCCCGCCAGGCTCTATGACGCCTACATCTTCGATCTCGACGGCACGTGCTATCTCGGCGACGTCCTGCTGCCCACGGTCGGCGAGACCATCGGACGCCTGCGCCAACTCGGCCGCCGCACCGTCTTCCTCTCCAACAACCCCACCCAACCCCGCGAGGTCTACGCCGAACGGCTAACCGAACTGGGCCTGCCCACCCCACCAGAGGACGTAATCAACTCCTCGATGGTCATGGCCGATTTTCTGAACCGGCACATGCCGGGCGCACGCCTCTTCATCGTCGGCGAGGAACCGCTGCGCCGGGAACTGGCCGAGGCCGGATTTGAAATCGTGGGAGGCGAAGGAGATGTCGACACAGTGTCGATCGATGCCGCGACAATCGACGCCGTGATCGCCAGCTTCGATCGCACCTTCGACTATCGCAAGTTGCAGATCGCCTTCGACGCCATCCGCGCCGGGGCGCGCTTCTTCGCCACCAACGCCGATCGCTATTGCCCCGTGCCCGGTGGCGGCCAACCGGACGCTGCGGCGGTGATCGCCGCTATCGAAGCCTGCACAACCGTGAGCGTCGAGGCGGTCGTCGGCAAGCCATCCGCCCACATGGCCGAGGCAGTCCTCGCCCGGTTGCAACTGTCGCCCCGCCAATGCCTCATGATCGGCGACCGGCTGGAGACGGATGTGCTGCTCGGCCTGAACGCGGGCATGGACGCCGCGCTGACCCTGACCGGAGCGACAGATGAAACCATGCTGGCTCAATCGGCCGTTCGGCCAACCTATGTCTTGCGGGCGCTTTCCGAACTTATTCCTGTGGATAGCCTTTAGAACAAAACCTCAATAATGATCCGTCGCGTAGAGGTTCCGGTACAGTTGGCAGTCGCCTGAGGCACACTATCATGCTACATCTTCTCGCCGCCACTGATATGGCTTGCCTTCAGCAGGTAGTTCACGACGGTTGTTAGCGAAAGCAACTATGGCTTCCCATGCCTGAAGACTGCTCCGCACGGCCGATGATGAAGCGCCAATTATTTCATGTTCGATAGCTTGTCGAACAATCTCTGCTTCGCTGACACCACTTACCTCAGCGAGGCGGCTCAGCCAATCGGCATGACGACGATGGATGTATATCTGTTTCCGCACCATGTCGGTCATAAGCAACTCCAATGATTGAGCCTATACATAATATGGCCATAATCACAATCTATCTCAGTAAAAACCCATCCCTCAACGGATCATTTGGATCAATCACCCACTCATTCCGCCCCACCACGTAGGCCGTCCCCGATACCTGCGGAATGACGGCCGTGTAGGGGCCGAATATTGTCTCCTCGACGACCTCGCCGGTGAACGTTGTCCCCAGGATGCTCTCGACGACAAACGGTTCGTTCAGCCCTATCTCCCCTTTCGCGTAATGTAATGCCGCCCGACCGCTGACCCCCGTGCCCGTCGGGCTGCGATCCACCTCGCCATCGGCAAAGACGCACACCTCCCGTGAATGGTTGGCGGGATCGTGCGGCGGGCCAACAAAGATCGTCCCATACAGGAGGCTCAAATCCGGCTCAAACGGATGCTGCGGAATGCCCGCATCCATGACGGCTTGCTTAATGCGGCTGCCCAGATCGATGATCCGCCGGAAGTCATCGGCCGCCAGCCCCAGACCGACCTCTTCCGCTCGCACGTAGGCGTAGAACGCTCCACCGAAGGCCAGGTCGTACCGCACATTCCCCACGCCGGGCACGTCCACCGCCTGGTCGAGGGCGTAGACAAACGACGGCACATTGTGGAAGGAGACATGGGTGACGCGGCCGTCTTCAGCATAATGGGGGAAGGCGGTGACGCGACCGGCCGGAGTATCCAGCCGCACGACCGAATTAGGGGCGATCAGCCCCGTCTCGATACCGACCTTGACCAGCCCGATGACCCCGTGGCCGCACATGGTGCTGAAGCCCTCGTTATGGAGGAAAAGGACGCCCAATGTGCCGTCGGGCGTCGTCGGCGTGGTGGGGATGCAGCCGTACATATCGGCGTGGCCGCGCGGCTCCCACATCAAGGCCGTACGCAGGTGATCCAGATGCTCGCGGGCGTAGCGTCGCCTGGCCAGAATCGTGTCGCCCGGCATCTCCGGCCAGCCGTCGAGGATGATCCGCAGCGGCTCGCCGGCCGTGTGCGCGTCAATGGTCGTGATCCGGGGCCAATGGGGGGTAGACAACGGCCAATGGTCACTATTTCGGGGATTGTTTATCGAGTCCATGGAGTATCCTGCGTATTTCGTTAAACGTGGTTTAGGTTCTTCAGCAGCCTACATATATAACGCATACACACCGCCAACACAATTCTTACGGCCGTTCGGTATGGTATAGCCAGTCCAAAGAGAAATTACTGGAAGGTCGTCAGCGACTGATCGGCCGTTGACCACCGACCACTGGAAGGAACACTATGAGCAAAATCCTGGGAATCGACCTGGGCACAACCAACTCGGTTATGGCGGTGATGGAAGGCGGCGAGCCGGTCGTCATCACCACGGCCGAGGGCGGCCGCCTGACGCCGTCGATCGTCGCCTTCACCAAGAACGGCGAGCGTCTCGTCGGCCAGACCGCCAAGCGCCAGGCCACAATCAACCCCGAAAATACGATTTTTTCCGTGAAGCGGTTCATCGGCCGCCATTTCGATGATCCCGAGACCGTGGAAGACCGTCATCGTCTGCCCTACCCCATCGAGAAGGGACCGCAGGGCGACGTGCGTATTCGCGTTCCGGTGAAGGACCAGACCTACACGCCGCAGGAGATCTCGGCCATGGTGCTGGCCAAAATGAAGAAAGACGCCGAGGATTATCTCGGCCAGCCAGTGACCAAAGCCGTCATCACGGTGCCGGCCTACTTTAACGACAGCCAGCGTCAGGCGACGAAAGACGCCGGCCGCATCGCCGGGCTGGAAGTACTGCGTATCGTCAATGAGCCGACGGCCGCCGCTCTGGCCTATGGGCTGGACAAGAAGGGCGACGAGCGCATCCTGGTATTCGACCTGGGTGGTGGCACGTTCGACGTGTCCATCCTGGATGTCAGCGAGGGCCTCATCGAGGTCGTCTCCACCCACGGCGACACCCACTTGGGCGGCGACGACTGGGACCTGGCCATCGTCGACTGGGTGACGAGCGAGTTCCTGCGCGATCAGGGCATCGACCTGAAGCAGGATCGCCAGGCGTTACAGCGCGTGCGCGAGGCAGCCGAGAAGGCCAAGGTCGAGCTGTCCTCCACCATGGAGACGGAGATCAACCTGCCATTCGTCACCGCCGACGTCAATGGCCCGAAGCATTTGCAGATGCGCCTGACCCGCGCCAGGTTCGAGCAACTCACCGACGGACTGGTCGAGCGACTGGTCAAGCCGTTCAACAAGGCGTTGCAGGATGCCGGCATCAACGCCGCCGACCTGAACGAGGTGGTGCTGGTGGGCGGTTCCACCCGTATGCCCATGGTGCAGGAGATGGTTCGCAAGCTGACGGGCAAGGAGCCGAACAAGAGCGTCAACCCCGATGAGGTTGTAGCCGTGGGCGCGGCCTTGCAGGCGGGCGTGATTGGTGGCGACGTATCCGACGTTCTGTTGCTGGATGTGACCCCTCTGAGCCTGGGGCTGGAGACGCTGGGCGGTGTCATGACCGCGCTCATCCCGCGCAACACGACCATCCCGACCCGCAAGAGCGAGGTGTTCAGCACGGCCGAGGACAACCAGACGGCCGTTGACATCCACATTCTGCAGGGCGAGCGGCCGATGGCCAATGACAACAACGTGCTGGGCGTCTTCCGGCTGGAAGGATTGCCGCCCGCGCCGCGAGGCATCCCGCAGATCGAGGTGACATTCGACATCGACGCCAACGGCATTCTAAACGTGACGGCCAAAGACCGGGCGACCGGCCGCAGCCAGCAGGTGACGATCACTGCCAGCACAAATCTGACCGAGAGCGAGATCCAGCGCATGGTGAAGGAAGCCGAGTCCAACGCGGCCGACGACCAGCGTAGCCGGGAACTGATCGAGGCGCGCAACACGGCCGACCAGGTCATCTATCAGACCGAAAAGAGCCTGGGGTCGATGAACGGCACCGCTCCGGCGGATACGCGACAGAAGCTCGAAGGCCAAATCGCTGACCTGCGTCAGGCGATGCAAGGCGAAGATACCGGTCGCATCCGCAGCCTGACCGAGGCCATTCAGCAGGCGGCCATGGCTCTGGGCGAGGCGATGTATCAGCACCAGTCCCAGCCCGACGCCAACGGCGCGAGCCACGGCGAGGATGAGGATGTCGTCGAGGGTGAATTCGAGGCGGCCTAAATCACAGTTGGGGCGGGTCTGCGACTCAGTCTCTGAGGATACCGGACCGCCTTCATCGTCGAAGGACCGAGGTCCAAGGCCGGGGTGAGATTCATACTCACCCCGGCCGTATTATATACTCCGGATAGCCTCGAGTATCCGGCAACCAAATCAGTCATTCATCACCGACCGGCAAAGTTGTCAGGGAACAGCCACATCCAGTACAGCAGGCAGGAACAGTGAATAAGTTGCTGTCCCGGGTTGGAAGGCAGCGTTGATGATCATATCTTCCGTGATAGTCACCCAAACTGGATTGCTTTTGCTAACAAGGTCGCCGGACCATCCGGCAAAGTAGAACCCTTCGCTCGGGTAAGCCCTCAATTGAACCTCGGTTCCATGACTAAATTCCATCCCCTGCGGGTTTGTGGTCACAGAACCGCCGCCATCCAGAATATAAACCGTCAATGTGTAGGTCTTTGCCTCAAAGTTGGCGGAGATCGTTTTGTCCCCATCCATAACGATAGTCAAAGGATTGGTCAAACCGGTCGCATTACCACTCCAGCCGGTAAAGTTGGAACCTTCCCCAGGCACGGCTGTCAAGGTGACTACCTCGCCGTGCAGGTAACCGGATTTTGAAGGATTGATATTAACCTCGCCATTGCCGTTCGGCGTGACGTTTAGCTTACGTTCCGGCGCGGCTGTAAACTGGGCCGTCACCTGCGTATTCTGGCCAATGACAACATTAACAGGGTTACTCGTGCCGGACACGGCGCCGCTCCAACCACTAAAGAGGTGGCCTAGATCAGGAAATGCCTCCAGTGTTACATTGGTCCCACATTCATACTTTGTCAAATCAGGGTTGGCAGCAACGGAACCGCCACCCTGGGTTATGATTTCCAGGCTACAGTCTTCTACCTTATTGAAGATCGCCGTCACCGTTTTATTACTGTTCATGGTGATAGCGGCCGGATTGTCCGTGCCGGTTAAATCACCACTCCAGCCGGCAAACGCTGAACCGGCCGCAGGTTGGGCGGTCAATTGAACGACATCGCCAAATTGATACGTCGGCCCGGCAGGATTTCGTTGAACTGAGCCGCTACCGGTGCCGGTGGAATGGATAGTGAGTGTCGGTGACGTCCGTGGCGAAGCCAATTCCACCTTTACATCACCAAAGATGGCGTCGACATAATGGGCCACCAACAGGACAGAACCACCGGACGGTTCAAATTTACTGCCTGTTCCTTCAATATTCCACACCGTCGGCTCAGCCTCCGTCGACGGCCATACCTTAAAACGATAGGTTGCGGCATTCGCCGGGTTGGCGGCCGACTGAACCTGGACCTTGAAATAGTAGGTTTTCCCAAAGGTAAGCTTTGGGGTCTCTGGCCACGTACCGATCTTGTAATTTTTTGCGCCGACAAGTTGCAAACCTTCGGTTTGCTTTTGCCAACGATACCAGGCTAAGGCTCCCATATTCGACCAGCCTGTATAGGGAGGTTGCTGACCCGGAAGGGCGTAATGGCCGTTCCATCGAGTGAGTATGCCGATGCCGGGGCCATTACCCGCAGAATCAATGCTGTAAATGGTGATGGGCACGGTAACAGTGTAATCCTGCCAGGACATATCGCCGATAGCCAGCAATCGGTCAAAGCCAATAATAGTTGCCTTCACGCCACCGCTTTCGAGCTTCCATTGGCCGTCGACCGGTTGGGCCAGGTCAGTGACCTTACTGGCCGTGCTCCATTTCCATGTATACGTTCCCGACGTCCAGGTTGCACCGGCGGTAGAATAGACGACCGTCACAGGCAGGTCACTAGCGCCACCTGTACTGTCAGCGGCTGAAATGAGAACCGTGTTATCGCCGGGTATAAGCTCGGTGTAGTCGATCTGGATATTAAAGTCGCCCGGTTTAGCCAATCGCGGATTGTTCGGCCACATTTGCAGTGGAATAGCCGGCCCACCATTTAGGGTGTAGTTAAGGGAAGTGATACTCCCTCCAGAGCTAACGTTGCCAAGTATATTGACCCAGGTTTGCGGGACGCTGCGCTTGCCGCCACGTGTACCAAAAATCAGTGGCTGACCATGCCAAACCTGGATTGCCGGCGCATCGGTTGATGCGATTAATACAGGAGAGCTGGAATAATCTCCATTGATATGCGGATCAGTCTGGGCCGCTAACTTATCGCCATTGGCAATACCCATCAAACCCAGAACCAGTATTAATAAAGTAATAATTCTTGCTTCAGAGCGATTTTTCAATGTCACCACCAATAATTCACTTTCTCATTTTTCGCGCAAAAATACCATCTGCCCACGCCTGCATCGATTATCAAGCTATTTGACAATAAAATGATACAAAAAACGAAGGCTGACGTTCTCATAAAAACTCAGCTCGTATTCAGCTATGTCAAATACCGGCGGCTGAGGATAATATATCCTCAGCCGCCGGCTCTCATCAATATACCGAATACCTATCCGGCTTTCAGGGTCGCTCTCTCGATGACAATTCAAAGTTCCATGAATTGCCGCACCTCAGCTTCATGCATCCAAAGTGGAGAGCGAGCTTGATTCAACCTGGTCTCTGGATCGTGTGCGGTAAAGCCTTCTCGCCTGACATATCTCACATTAAAGTCGAAGGTAAAAATCATCAGGCCGACTATTTTACCCCCATCGGTATGTACACCTTGAATTCATCTTTAACGATTACCTTTGTAAAGGTCGCCGTTACGCTGTAACTACGTGAAATAACGATATTCCCCGACGGGTTAGAACCGGACAAATCACCACTCCAACCACTAAATACCCATCCCTGTGCAGGTAAGGCTGTTAGAGTAACATTTTGGCCACATGCATATGGGGGTTGCGGATCCAGACCGATAGCCCCCTCGCCAATCACATTAGTCACAATGTCAAATCCATCCATCCCTCCGCCATCTTCCGGATTGATGGGTGATGCGGTGTTGAAGAAATAATCCACGATCGCCGTGTGTGCCGGAACAGGAATCGGGGGGGTAGCGGTATTGCCGGCAAACACTCCCGTTTTTGATACTGTCAATTCAGCGTCGAAGGCGCCGGCTTGCGTCCAGGCCTCTCCATCATATGAGTAGGCCAAAATCCATTGATCCCCGGGGCGAGTGACCCGCAGATAGGAAGGGGTAGCGCCTGCTATCGCCTTACTGATCCGGGTTTGAGGGACGTTGTTATTAAAGCTGGCCGCATACAAAACGACGCTATTACCATCGTGATGAGTCTCAAACCGCAGGAAGTTAGCGGCGTCTTGCTCAACCAAAACACCCTGCATTTGGTATCGTTGAGTAACTTCAGATTCAAACTTGGCCTCAATCTCAAATGAGGCATCCTGAGTAGGTTGCATCAGGCGAACTGAATTATTGCCGTCCGACCAGATATTATGGGGAATCCCGGCGGGAACGTTAAGCATCACCTGAGTTCCATTTACCTGATACGATCCATCACCAAGCGGGTTTATAAAGGTCCAGAGGTTGGTATTAAGGGTGCAGCTATGGAAGTCATCCGAAATGGGCGAACCGGTATTGACGATCGCAAAGCTGGCGGTAATTTCCTTTGATTTATCCATAACGATAGTGACCGGGTTCGCTATGCCGATTAAATCACCGCTCCACGCCGAAAACTTATAGCCCGGACTTGGCTGCGCAGTTAGCGTAACCAACTCACCGTAGAGATATGACCCCTTATCCGGTTCAACTTTGATGGTTCCGCTGCCGTCGTTGGTGATGTTCAAAGTAGGCTGCTGGGACAAAGATTGCATAACAGCGCCGACAGTAACGTTCCTCGTGATTTCGAAAACCAGCGGATTCTGGTTACCGGAGAAGTTTCCTGTCCAGTTTTTCAACCCAAATCCCTCGTTTCCTTCAATCCGGATTTCAACCCGCTCGCCATATTCATACTCTGTTTTCGAGGGGGTAACGAAGATCGTGCCGTTGGCTGGTTGATTGACATTGACCTTGAATTTTGCGTTCGTAATCGGCTGAACGGTTACATCGCCAAATCGAGCCATCATTTGATGGGCCACCAGGAGGACCGCGCCGGCTTTTGGTTCGCCGGGAAGGCCTCTGGCGCTCAGCAACCAAGGGACGGGTTCATTTGTACCCTGAAGCCAATATTTAAAGCGATAGGTAGCCGACCCGGATGGATTGGATTTAACGCTGAGTTTAAAATTATAGGTCTTATTGAACTCAATCGCGCCGCCACTATCGACGGAGGCAATGGTACCGCCGCCATTGCCGGACAGTTGAAAACTACCCTTTTGTTGTTGATTCCAGTGATGCCAGGCCAGCGCGCCGATCCTGCGCCAGTTGGAATTTGGCTGAGTGGGAACAGGTCCGGCAGTATGGCCTCTCCATCTCGCTATCATGCCGATGCCTGCACCGAATGAGGGTTCTCCCAAATCGCTTGTATTAAGAGACATAACCGTGACAGGCACCGTGGCTTCATAATCAATCCAGCCCATATCACCGATTGCAAAATTACGGTCAAACCCCGGAAGCGTGTTTTCCAGCCCTCCGTTATTAATGCTCCAAAGACCGTCGACGGGTTGTCCGGCAGAATGCAGGCCAGGGACTGTATTCCACTCAACTTTATAGGGCAACGGGATGATATTGTCGGGGGTGTAATTGACTGTTACTATCCTCGTAATAAAGGAGGCCCCATCGAATGCTTTGATAATAACCTGATTGGGCTCTCCTACTTTGAGATCATCCTTATCGATTTCAACGTTGAAATCACCAGTATTATAAAGGCGAGCCTTAGTAGTTCCGCCAATGGACAAAGGCTTATCCGGCTCACCATTTAAAGAATAAACAAAGGTAGTAATGGGGTTCGGACCGGAAACATTTCCGAGGATGTTGATCCACTCCTGAGGAGTGCCAGGCACGCCGAAGTTTTGTATATCCCCATACCAAACATCGATCGTTAATTGATCGGGAGTGGATGGGCTTGCCGTTTCATCCGAACCCGGCACATAGCTAATGATCGGAAACGGGTATGGGCTACCTTCTCCCACGTAGGGCATGTTTTCCACAGGGCCGGGCTGATCGATGGGGGGCAATGCCGGCCCGATTGGTTCACCCTGGAGATCCGTCTCTGCATGCAAAAGCAAGGGGAAGCTGGTGAGCAACAAGATCGCCGTTGCCAACAATAGTACGCTTTTTAATTGTCTCATTTATTGTTCTTGCTCCTTACCAAATATCTAGACCCTATCGAACCCTGCTTACGACCCCACTTACGGGGCAAGCATGAGATTGACAAGTCTTGGCCATTCCCATAACCTCGTCGCTCAGTCTAACTCATGATTTACCCGAGCATCCAGTTTGAGAGGCCTTTATTAACGGTTATTAAAGTCTGATGGACATTCCTGCGACGGAAAAATTGTTGTATGAGTATCTATCATGCCATCGCCTCACCTGCCATCGCGCGCCTTTTTTGATGGTCGTAGACCGCTCGGCAGCAGACGAGGCCAACGCATATCGAGCTTAAGTGCAACAATAATTAGCTCGTACAACTCGAGGATGAGGGCGCGCTCAAGAATCAAAACCAGGGCAATGTAAATAATTGCTCCCAAACCGATGACCAAAATAAGTGACAAGGCATTAGGCCCCTGGGTCATCACGATAATCGAATCCTTGGACAACGCCACACCCAAGCCCATCAACCCACCCGCCATAAAAAAGGACAGGCTTTGGGTAAAGGTCTTCCATGCGGTTCCGGGAAGTATCTGCTCTACCTGATAAACGTTGAAAAGCATTGCCACCAAACTGGCGATGGATAGGGCGGCCGCCGCTCCGGAAATCCCGTAAGGTTCAGTAAGAATTACCAGGAGCGGTACCATAATTCCCAATAATACGATGCTGGCCGACAGGTTCCTTCTAGGCTGGCCTACTGCCAGAAATATCGGGGAAGAGTTATAAGAAATCGGCTGGAGCAAACCGTATAGCGACAGGATTTGCCACGCGGGGATCATAGCCAGCCACCTTTTGCCCAGCAAAACGGGGACAAGCAATGGTGCCACGATAGCCAGGCCAATTGAGATAGGCACGATCATCAGAAACACCATTTTCGTGCTTTTAAGATATGCCCGAGTCAGCCGCGGGATATCATCCTTCACTCTGGCATAGGAAGGGAACAGCACGTTACCGAATATTGAAGACGTCAACATGGTGGCTATCATGGAGGTGAAGTTATAGGCTTTACCGTATAAGCCGGCTTGGGTCATGCCGAGCGTGCGGCCAACATACCAGGTATCGATCTGATTTTTAATCAGTTTTACTGACGTACTCAATCCACTGACGAGACCAAAGCGCAATGTCCTGCGGAGGACTTCGAAATCCCAACGTTGCGGCTTCAACCATATCCATGGCCTATAGTAAGTCCAAATCAGGACAACCTGCAAAAGCTGCCCCGCAAGGTAACCGATTACCAGGCTCCATACACCAAATCCCGCCCAAGCCAATAAAATCGCGCCACCGGTCGATGTCAGCT
Source organism: Promineifilum sp. (assembly GCA_018058545.1). Classification (GTDB taxonomy): domain Bacteria; phylum Chloroflexota; class Anaerolineae; order Promineifilales; family Promineifilaceae; genus Promineifilum. Next base: position 29,792 of record JAGOZU010000004.1, read on the forward strand.
CGGCCGGGATCTGGGACAAACCAACTTCCTTAAATCTCAGATCGCGCTGTAGCAGGCCTTGGGGAACAGGAAGCATCGCGCCGACGGTAATATAAACCGACATCCAGCGAATAATTTGTGCCAATTGTTCGCTGCCACCCAGCATTCTGGCAAAGGGATCGGCAAAAATTACAACAAGCACGTTGGCGACAATGCTGGTAGACACATTGATGACAAATGCATAATGGGCTACTTTATTAATATCTTCGTTGGTTTGTACGATAGCCGGCTGCATACCCACATTAGTGAAGATATTCACCATGGTGAACAATATCATGGCCATGCCCACCTGACCGAAATCTGTCGGAGTCAGTAGCCGCGCCAGGATAATTGTGAGGACCATGCCGATAGGTCGCATACCAAACGATATAGCGGCATAGAGCATACTGCCACGTGCTGTCTTTAGTTTGAGGGCGGACAATCGATTATGACTCCAGCCGGGCTTGTTTGCCCGAAATTCAGTGATTTATCCAAGGATATGATAGGCAGGTTTATCTTCGGAGCTAATTATCCAACAATTGCTGATACAAATTGATGTATTGCTGCGAAACTTCAGGCCAGGTTAGGCCATGACGACGATTTCGGGCATCTTCGTAATTATCCTGCAGGAGCGCGCGATCGTTAACGTATCGCAGCATAGCCTCTGCCAGAGATTCAGCCGAGTTTTGCGCAAGCAATCCGGTAACTCCATGCTCAACCAGTTCACGGTTCGGCAAAAAATCGGAGGCAATGATAGGTATACCAAGCGCTCGATACTCGATTATTTTCATCGTCGGATGATACTGCCAATCAAGTGGCACCTCCGGCACATATGCCAGGGCAACATCGTGAGCCAGAATCGCCTGGGGCACCTGGTTATGAGGAACGGAGGGGTGAATGGTCACCAGATCATCAAGTTTCAGCCGGCGAATAAGGTCGGGATAGAAGCCATCAGACCGATCAGACCCTAACAGGGTAATGCAAAACTGGTCGGTTTGCCGGCACATCAGGTCGGCCGCTTCAATGATGCGTTCCAACCGACGGACGCGCCCCAGGCTTCCAATATAAATGAACCTCACCGGTCGATCGGACATCCCGCCATAATCCTGGCTGCGCTCTGCGTTTAGAAACGGCTCGCTGGTCGCCAACGGCACGACTGTGGCCCATCGCCTCCACTCATTGCCTAGCACCTTTTGTGCGCCGGCCTCGTGCAAAAATGTCGTCCGATCAAACGAGAAGCGCGAATCGATCAAACGTGATTTATTCCGCAACCCTGCCAGAGCTTGGCCAATTATTCCCGTGCCGTAAACCTCATTTATTTGTCGCATATCGTGGATAAATTTGGTTTTACCGGGCATTCCAAGTGGCATCAATCGGAACAGGTTATGGGCGTCGATCTGGACGATATCCGGCTCTGTCTCCCGGATAAAACGGCGAACATCCCGAAACAACCTGTATTTCGCCAATCGCCGCCCTATCGTCCCCTGTGCCTTCTCATAGTGTGAATTCTGGACGGCTATTATCTCCTTACCATCATGCCATTGGATCGATTGGTCCTGGCCTGGAGTACCAATCCATACAACATGGCCATGACCGCGCATGATATGTGCCATCTCGGGATAGTCCGGAGGCAGGGGATAATAAAATTGCAGCAAGAGAACATGCATGGTAATCGGCTTCTTTTCGATCAATAATTCAATAAAACCACACCCTATCAATCGTGAAATCGAAATGTTTGAATATGGTGAACAGTTTGGTTCGATTGTCGGGTTAACATTTCTTGACGAGTCTAATAGGCATAGCCATTGGGGTTTTTCTGGTGCCATGTCCAGGCCGTTTCAACGATTTGGCGCAGATCGGGATATTGTCGTCGCCAGCCCAAATCGCGAATGATGGCATCGCTGCCGGCGATTAGGATATCAGGATCACCGGGTCGGCGCCGGCCGACAATAGCCGGGATGGAATGGCCTGTGACCTGACGGGCAGTTTCGATTACTTCCTTCACACTAAAGCCCCGACCATTGCCCAGGTTATATTTTCGGCTGCCGCCGTCAATCGCGTTCAGGGCCAGAATATGGGCCTCGGCCAAGTCGACGACATGGATATAATCGCGCACGCAGGTGCCGTCCGGTGTGTTGTAATCATCGCCAAAGATAGTGATCTTATCCCTTTGACCTAACGCAACCTGCAAGACAAGCGGTATCAGATGAGTTTCCGGATCATGGTGTTCGCCACGCTCCTCTGTCGCACCACAGGCATTGAAGTAGCGCAGGCACGCGTAACGAAGGCCATATATCCGATCAAACCACCCCAGGTACCTCTCCAGGATATGCTTGGACTCGCCGTATGGGCTGCCGGGAACTATACGTTCGGTCTCATGAATCGGTATGCCCTCCGGATCATCAAATAGATTAGCTGTGGATGACAGGATGAAACGACGAACGCCATGTTCAACGGCGCTCTCCATAAGATTCAGACCATTGACGACATTATCCCGGAGATAGAGGGACGGTTTCTCCCATGACTCGCCGACTAGCGTATGAGATGCGAAGTGCATAATCCCGTCGGGTTTATGCCGGCCCAGCACCTCATCGACGGCCTCTCTATCGGCCAAATCGCCGCGGATGAAGGTCGCCTCAGGATGAACGGCCATTTCATGCCCCTGATAGAGATTATCGAAAACGATTACCGAAGCCCCATGTTTGATTAACCGTTCGACGGTAATGCTGCCGATATATCCGGCTCCGCCGGTCACCAGTACTTTCATCGTTCGAGTTTCCTTTTTCGGCAAATTACCTCATGAGTCCATTGCCAAAACCATCAGTCTTGAATAGTACGTATTCGAAGTTACGATGTAGCTTACGGCAAGGGGTTGAGCACGTCGTTCAATGCTTCATGGAGGGTATCGAAAACCATCATCGTGGATCGTTCGGCCGCGGAAAGCAATTGTTCCTGGTCGCGGCCGCGTCCTGTCCGCACCAGAATGGATTGTCTCACCCCCGCGGCCTGTCCGGCCTGGATATCAGTCAGGGCGTCGCCGACCATCACCGAGTTGCTTAAATCAAGGTCAAGTTCTTCTGCCGCTTTCAAGAGTAATCCGGGCAACGGCTTTCGGCAATCACAGTCTTCTTGCGGAGCGTGAGGGCACATGTAAATCGCATCGACACGCGCCCCTGCCTCGCGGATGACGACCATTAGTTTGTGATTAATGGCGTCGGCTATCTCATAAGTGATCAGGCCACGGCCGACGGCCGACTGATTGGTGACGAGGACGATGCAGTATGGGCTGTGTCGCACGCCAATGAGGGCTTCAACTGCTTGAGGAAAAACCTCTACGTCAGCCCACGAGCGAACATAGTTGGCCCGGTTTTCAATGATGACTCCATCACGGTCGAGGAAGATCGCCGGTCGGCTCATGATATTCAAATTTGCGGCCGTCTATTTCGGTTGAGCCATCTCACGAAGCTCCTTGGTGATGAGGTGCTCCAGCATGAGGTGAACATCTTCCACCTGCTCAATACAATCGCTGGGAACATGGAGATGGATATCCACCATATTCCCCAATCTACCCGCATTAAACCCGGTCAGACCGATGACTTTGGCCTCACGCTCATTGGCCAATTCAACGGCTCGCAATACGTTGGGCGAGTTACCGCTGGTGGAAATAGCGACGACGATATCATCGGGGTTGATTAAATTTGCCAACTGCAGGGCAAAGACGTTCTCATACCCATCATCGTTACCATAAGCGGAGAATATCGCCATGTTGTCGGAAAGGCCTATCACTCGATAGCCCGGCCAACCAGGTTGTCGGGTGTTTTTAGCCAGGTCACAAACCATATGGCTGGCTGTCGATGCGCTACCGCCATTCCCCATGATGAAGATCTGGCGACCATCCACTCGTGCCTGGTGCAGAACGGCAATGGCCTGGTAAATCGGTCCCCGGTCGATTCGGTCGAAGACGGCCTTCATCTCACCGAAATACCACTCAACCCCCACGGTCGATCCTTCTTTATTGTCCTGATACATGACCAAACCTCTACCTTTGATAGTCAAATATTACTTTACTGCCGTCTTGCCCAAGATTAAACGGTAACTCCTGGAGCATTTGTAATTCCCGTCGCAGCCCCTCCTGCCGATCGGGAGGACAATAGAGCAACAGAAAGCCGCCCCCGCCTGCTCCGGCGATTTTACCCCCGGTGGCTCCGGCATTTAGAGCCAGTTGATAAAGGTCATCGACATCTGAGTTGCTGATCTTGCTGGCCAGTTGTTTCTTAAGCACCCAGCTTTCATGGAGAAGCTCACCGATGGCATCTACCTCTCCTTGCTGCAGCTTATTGCGAGCCGTGTAGGCGATCTGTTTCATCTCCTCCAAAACCGATTCGCGTGAGCGGATATTCTCCTTTTGCTCCGATAATATGGAGTCAGCCTTTCGCGTCACACCGGTATAGAAGAGCAACAGATTATGGTTTAGTTGCCGTTTCGTGGCGGGATCCAGCTCAATCCGACTGCTCCGAACCTCACCGGTTCCAGGTATAAATTCCATGAATCGTAGTCCGCCATAAGCAGCGATATACTGATCCTGGATCCCGATAGGCTTCTTCAACAGGTCAAGTTCGATATGACATGCTTCGCTGGCCAGTTTCTCGGCTACAACCAGTTCACGCTTCAAGGCATACATGGCATGCAAGGCGCCCACGGTGACTGTGCTGGACGACCCTAAACCGGACCCTTCTGAGGGAATATCGCCCATTGTGGTGATTTCAACACCTTGCTCAATCCCGGCCAACCGGAAGGCCTCTCGAATTAATTCATGATGGAGTTCATCCACCGAATCAACCAACTCGGTGCGAGTCCATCCAACGCGCAACTTGTTGTCAAACCGTCGTTTAATGGTCACGAAGATGTATTTATCGATGGCTGAAGTTAGCACGCAACCGCCGTGCTCCAGGAAATAGCCTGGAAAATCGGTGCCGCCCCCAAACAGACTGGTTCGAAGTGGGGTTTGAACGATAATCATTTTGCAGTTGTCCTGATTGACCTATGCCGGATGCGGGTGATCCTCTTGAATGAGGCGGCATTATGTATCATGCAAGAGCAAATTTTGCCCTAATTTGCGCCGATTTTTTGCCATCCAATAGCCCATAAACAGATAACAGGGCAATTTTTCCGTCAAACCGAGTGGCGCTCGTTCAATCGACCGAATGTGCTCCCGCAATAATCGCCATTGAGGAAATGTGGTTTTCCCCGCACGATGGGGATCGTACCATGCCTGTTGAACTTGAGCGGATTTATTGCCCCCCCAGGACTGCTCCTCATGGAAGCGATAGAAAAACAGGAATTCAGGAACTTCAAAAAACTTGCCCAACAAGCTTAGCTCACTTAAGAGCGGGCGATCTGATCCTGAATACTTACCTATAAGACGAGTACGGCCAAGTACATCTCGCCGCATGAGGCCAAAAACAGCGACAACCGGCGCCGGATCCAGCACAAACTCATAAAAACGCTTGCGCGGTATGGGGGAGCCGAAAAATTGTTTGCCGGGGATTTGCAACACGATGTCGCCCTTCGCATCGATCGCCTTGGCCCGAGCATAGGCCAGTACCACATCGGGATCATTATCGAGAGCTTCAACACATCGCTCGAGGAAAGTTGGGGCCAGGAGATCGTCGTGGGCTGCCCACTTGAAATAGAGGCCTCGCCCAAGTTCGAAAACGTGATTGTAATTGGCTGCCGCGCCTAAATTGACGCTATTTCGAAAATAGCGGATTCGTTCATCCTTGGCGAGATATTCCCGACATATCTTTTCCGTCTCATCGGTCGACGCGTTGTCGGATATGACTAATTCAAAGTCGGTAAATGTTTGCGCCAGAATTGATTCAATGGTTTCGACCAGATAATTCTGGCCATTATAAATGGGTAACCCGACGGTCACCCGGGGTGCATGCGTGGTTATGGCTGACATTTCAACAGAAGGGCCTACTGGAACCGATCCAGGAGATGCTCAACATCGCATTCATCGTTCAAATCGCCGGGTTATTTACCTGATCAAGGCGCACAAGCAGGTCGGTGCAAAGGCTTTCGATATCCTGGCTCAGTTTAGAGGTACGTCCTTTCCCGATTGATTGCGGGTTCACATCGCGAATAATCTGGTCACCGGGATATTGCCTCCCGAGAAAAGTATAAATTCGTCGCATTGTGAGCGACGGCTCAGTCACCAAATCTTCATAGCGACATAGCATAACTCTTGGGTGAGAGTCCAGACCAAGATCAAAAAAAAGTCGGCATCGCGCCCACCAGAACAGAGCCGCCGCATCATAAGGATTCATATCTTCGCTGAAAAAGCTTCGTATGATTTCTCGCGTTTCTTCACTGCTGTTCTGAGATCGCCAGTTTGCCGGATCGTTCCGGACGAACGGCCGCAAATCTTTCACGCCATTATCCATCCCAAAAGCCTTTAGATTGGATGAGGCAACATCCTGGTAATGACGGTAGGTCCATAACGCGCGGGCCCCGGGAATGGCATCGAACAAGTCGTGCGCACGCTGTGACTCTACCAGCGGCTTGAAGACGACCAGTGACGCTCGCTGGCGATCGAACCGTTTCTTCACCAAGGGCAGTGGATCCAGTCGTATTTTCTCCACCTTATCCTGCGAAGACAATTCGCTGGATTCTCGATAGACCTTGGTGCCCAGATCGCGTTCGAAGATCCAATAGAGCATGCTGGTGCCGGAGCGCTGGATACCCAGAATCGGTACTATGGTCTTTTCGTCTGTACCAGACCGGACTAACTGGTGCACAATGTTCTTATAGAGCCGAAATGCACCGAATGAGATAGTTTGGGAATTAATATCCGAGATCTTCAGACCATATAACATAGTATCAATCCAGGACCCTTACAACCTGCTATAAATCTCTCAAGCCATATCCCCAACCTTGCCGGCCGAAGAAAGACTCAACGATATCATTATCGAGAGTCCGATTCATAGTAAGCATAGCTGCCGTTGGGTTCGGCTCGATTGACCACTACCTCCATCGACTTCACGCGAACATTTGACAGTTGCTGGCGTACTGCTCGCACATCCCCGCGCTGAGTCTGCCCTTGGGCTACAACGAGGATTACGTTATCAACAGCCGGAGCCAACACAGCCGCATCGGCAACGGATAACAACGCCGGCGTATCCAGGATAATAAAATCGAATGTCGCTTTTAATTGCTCAATCAAATCGAGCATTCTTTGAGAACCGAGCAATTCGGTAGGGTTGGGTGGCAGGGGGCCACTGGCAATAACCTGAAGGCGAGGAAACGGGCTATCCTGGATAGTTTCTTCCAGCGTCATCTCCCCGGCCAGGATATTGGTTAACCCTCGCTTGTTGGGTAATTCAAATATTTTATGAACAGTCGGCAACCGCAGATCGCAGTCCACCACGACCACCTCGCGGCCGCTCTGAGCGATGGTCACAGCCAGATTACCTGAAACAGTCGATTTGCCCTCGCCTCGCTTGGCACTGGTCAGCAGGACAACCTGCGAGCCGCTGGAGCTTGAGGCAAGGATATTGGTTCGCAATCGTCTGAACGATTCCAATTGCGGGTAGTGTCCGCTGCCCAATCGGGCAATCGCCAAGTCATCCTTCGCCATCGGTACTTGGCCAACTGTCGCCATCTGTGTGGCATTCTCGATCTGCTCCGTTGTGTGGAGGGTTGTATCCAGGTTATCGGCCGTGAAGGCCAGGGCGACCCCAATGACCAATCCGGCCGCAAAACCAAGCGCGATGTTAAGTAATGTACGTGGACTGGACGGACGTCGAGGCACTCTTGCCTCCTCGACGACAGAAATCGAGTTGGCCCGCACAGTCTCTTCCAGTCGCGCGGCCTCATATTGGGAAAGTATGGATGCGTAGATGCCCTCATTCACCTCAATGGCCTGCGCGGCAACGGCAAGACTTGCGGTGTCTTCCGGAGAGCTTGCCAATATATTATTATAGTTAGCGCGAGCCTCAGCTAACTCGCTGTCGGCCGTGGCCAATCGTTGAGCCAGGATCTCTTGCAGGGACTGGCCGTCGCCGCCGCTATAAAACTCCCGATTCTGCTGGATCAGGATAGAGGCAGCCGTATTGACGATATCCCGCGCATCCTCAGGATCGGATGCATCGGCAATAATACGGATTAGCTCAGTTCCCGGAACAGATTCAACCGAAAGAGCGGGCCATGCATCCAGGCCCAACTCCTTTTGGATTTGAGAGCGAATTGTATCCCCGGTGAGGATGCGCGAATACGTACTCACCAATCGTTCGGTATAGACGATATCAGGCCGCGCAGTCGTGACCGTGCCCGCGCCGATGGTCAGCACGCGGACCGTTGTCGAGGCGGTATATCGCGGCGTCGACAACAGGGTAACGATCACCGCAATAGCCGTCCCCAACAATGTGCAGATCAGGACAAGCCACTTCCTTCTAACCAGAATAGAGATATAACTGCTTAATTCCATGCTCTCTTATCCTTTATTCCATTCCCATAAAATAACTGTTCAGGGATGAGAATAACTAGATTCGGTTACGAACTACCTTTCGACCGGCATCCGATAGCAATAAATATAGTAAATCCCGAAATTGGGCTCTTCACAAGGTTTTGTGCTCACCTTTCATGAAAGGCGCCATCATAGGGCATGTCAATTGTTTTGAGAGCTTAAGATAAGCGAAGGCCCGCCAATTCAACCCTTGCAATCGGCGGCCGAGTGACTATAATATCCATCTGGTTTTGGTGCCATAGCTCAGTGGTAGAGCGGGGGACTCATAAGCCCTAGGTCGATGGTTCAAATCCATCTGGCACCACTCAAAACTCCCCCACCGAGAGTCGCCTTATCGCCCAAACCCTCGCGCCTGCCAGGCAGCATAGAGCAGGATGGAACCGGCCACGGCCGCGTTAAGCGACTCGACCTGCCCTCGCATGGGCAGGCGAATGATAAAGTCACACCGTTCATGCACCAGTCGGCGAAGTCCCTCGCCCTCATGGCCAACGACGATGCCCAGCGGCATATCGAGATCAACGCGGCCCAATTCGCGGGCCTCCTCATCCATGTCCATGCCCGCCAGCCAGACGCCCGCCTCCTTCAAGCCGCGCATCGTCTGCACCAGGTTAGTCACCTTGGCGATAAGCAAATGTTCAGTCGCGCCCGCGGCATACTGGACAACGGATGGGGTGATCTCCGGTGCCCGCCGGTCTTGCAGGATGACGCCATGGACGCCGCAAGCCTCGGCCGTGCGCAGCAAAGTGCCGATGTTCTGCGGGCCATGGAGCAGATCGAGCAACAACAGGAGGGGCTTCTCGCTCCGCCGCTCGGCCAGCCCCAGCATCTCGTCCACATCAGCATAGGGATAAGACCCGACCTCGAGCAGCACGCCTTGATGTTTGGCGTCGGCTCCAAACCGTTGTGCCAATCGATCGAGCGCTTGTTTATCCGCGGTCGAGACAGGCACATTCGCAGCGCGCGCCGTGTCCAGTATCGGCCGAAGCTCGCGATCGTCGGCGCGATTGCCTTTCGGCCGCTCAACGTGCAGCCGATAGATCGTCCGTCGCCCGGCCCGAAGAGCCTCCAGGACGGGGTGGCGGCGAGTTAGCGCCTCAGCCGAGTTTCCAGATGGTGCCATCGGCCCGATCTTCCAGCACGACGTTCAGTTCCTTCAGCCGATCGCGGATGGTGTCGGCCGCCGTCCAATCCTTGTTGGCCCGCGCCCGATTGCGCAGGTCGATCAGCAAGCGCACCAGACCGTCCTCACGCTCGGCGTCGGCCCCCGCTTCCTCGCGCTCCGGCACAACGCCCAATATCTCGCCGCCCAACTCGCGGAACAGCGTATCGATGGCCGTCAATGTGCCTTGCGTCTGGGTGCCTCCCTCGTTGATCAGTGTATTGACCTGTCGCGTCAGGTCCTGCAACACAGCCAGGCCGCCGGGAGCATTGAAATCGTCGTCCATCCGCTCCAGGAATTGCTCGCGGGCGGCCGACAGCATTGCCGCAACCTCGGGGGAGATGTCTCCCGGTTCGGCCTGTCGCAATTGCTCGCGGGTCAGGCTCACCGCGCCCCAGATGCGCTGCCAGCCTTTAAAGGCCGCCTCGACTGCCTCATCGGAAAAGTCGATGGGGTTGCTGTAGTGGCTGGACAGGACAAAATAGCGGATCGCCTCGCCGCGCCAGCGCTTCAGCGCGTCGCGGATGGTCAGGGTGTTGCCCAGGCTCTTGCTCATCTTGACGCCGTCGAGGGTCAGGGAGCCGGTCAGCATCCAGTAGCGCGCGAAAGGCTCCCCGTGGGCGGCCTCGCTCTGGGCGATCTCGCATTCGTTGTGGGGAAATATATTCTCGAGTCCGCCGCCGTGGATGTCGAACGTATCGCCCAGATACTTGGCGGACATGGCCGAGCATTCGATATGCCAGCCGGGGAAGCCGTCGCTCCACGGGCTGGCCCAGCGCAGAATGTGTTCGGGTTCGGCCTTTTTCCACAGGGCGAAGTCGGCTGGATGGCGCTTGTCCTCGCGCACCGCCACGCGCGCGCCTTCTTCCAGCTCCTCCACGACGCGGCCACTCAACTTGCCGTACTCCGGGAACGACGCCACGCTGAAGTAGACCGAACCGTCCTGAACATAGGCATGACCGGCCTCGATCAGTCGCTCGATCATGGCGATCTGCTCCGGGATGTGGCCGCTGGCCCGCGGGCTGATATCCGGCCGGCGAACGCCCAGCGCGTCCATATCGGCAAAATAGGCGCGGGTATAGGTCTCGACGACCTGCATCGGCAGCGCCGAAGTCTGCCGAGCCTTCTTCAAGATGCGATCCTCGCCCGTGTCGAGCATATGGCCGACGTCGGTGATGTTCTGGACATACAGCACGTCGTAGCCCAGGAAACGCAGATAGCGCACGACCACATCGAAGCTGACATAGGTCTTGGCGTGCCCGATATGGGAAAAATCGTAGACCGTGGGGCCGCAAACGTAGATATTGACTTTGCCGGGTGTCAGCGGCACGAACTCTTCCTTCTGCCGCGATAGCACATTATAGATTCTGAGCGACATGCTTCACTCCACTGATTTTCAAAGGGTACCTTTCTGATTATAGCTTGGCGAAGATCATTCGCCCGGCCGTCGTCTGCAAGACTTTAGTCACCACCACGTTCTCGGTGCGATTCAATACCCGCGCGCCATCTTCCACCACGACCATCGTGCCGTCATCCAGATAGCCGACACCCTGGCCGTACTCCTTGCCCTCCTGGATGATCGTCACCCTCAACTCCTCGCCGGGCAAGAGCGACGCCTTGACCGCGTTGGCCAGGTCGTTGATATTGAGAACAGTGATGCCCTGCAACTCGGCGACCTTGTTCAAATTATAGTCATTGGTCATGATGGGACAGTTCAGTTGCCGGGCCAGAAGCACCAGCTTGCTGTCGGCGTCGCGCGCCTGGTGTGGGTCCATATCGGTGATGCGCACCGGGACGGGCGATTCGTTTTGCAGCATCCCCAGGATGTCCAGCCCGCGACGGCCGCGATTGCGGCGCAAGCTGTCGGCGCTGTCGGCGATGTGCTGCAACTCCTTGAGGACGAAGTTGGGCACCAGCAGCGTCTGGCGAATGAAGCCGGTGCGACCGATATCCAGGATGCGGCCGTCGATGATGACGCTGGTGTCAAGCAAGATAACATCGGCGTTCTCGCTTTCCTGGGTAACAACCGTGGCTTTATCATTTCCGCGCGGCAGTCGAATATTACCGGCGAATTCGTGCAGGTCACGATAGCGGTTCATCATCAGCACCGCGCCCAAATAGCAAAAGCCGAGAGCCGTGGCCAGCGGCAGAATCTCCTTGAGCGGTGACGGCAGTTGCGACAGGGGGATGGCGAACAGTGCCGCAGCGATTAGCCCCAGAAAGACGCCGATCAGCAGAGCGACCAAACGCTCCAGCGGCATGGCCGACAGGACCTGACGAATGTGACTGATCGGCCGCACGGTCAGGTGAGGGGTGAACAGAAAGCCCAACACCGCCCCCAGGATTCCCCCGCCCACGCCAAAAGCGATGCCGTAGCGCAGCGGGTCGAGGTTCAACATGTTGGCCGCCTGGACGCCCACAATGGCCAGCGCGGTAGCCAGCACCACCGCCCCGATGAGTCTCGCGATGAATTCGATACGTGATGATCCCATGATGAATTAATGCTCCCGGAATAAAATGAATGATTGTTAACCTGCCCAAAATAAATGCACTGTCCCGCAAAATAAAAAATGGCGAATGCTTACAATGCATCCACCATTCAAAATCGGATCGGCCGACCATCTCCGTGGCCGGTCGTTGCAGGTCTATCGACAGGTTACGCGATCAGTCGTCGTCAACGCATATTCGTAGCGGGCCGCCGGGAGAAAATCATGACCGGCGTCGGCGAGAGAACCGAATCAACGAGATAAACCATACGCGCACTAATAAAGAATTAGACCTGCAAATAAGATAAATGAATGAAGGATAATGCTGAGATAGTAGCATAGCGCTTCGGAATGGGCAACCGGTCGGTTGTCCCGCCCGTACAAGATATGCATTCCCGCCCGGCTTCCCGACCATTCCCGACATCTTCCCGATCGCCCGGGACAATCGGACGCTATGCTGTTCCTCGTGTGGGCGATCATGCCCGCCCGGAAACATCACTCCAAGGAGAAGATCATGCAGCATACAAACCGTTTCAATCACAGAACCTGGTCGATCCTGGCCTTGGTCGTCATCGCCGTGCTGGCGCTGGCGGCCGCCTGTTCAGGTTCGGGCGCGGAGCAGGCCGCCGCACCGGAGCCGACGGCCGTTCCGCCGACGGCCGTGCCCCCCACCGAGGCCCCGGCAACGGCGGAAATCCCCGTCGTCACCATCGAGGCGACCGACAGCGGCCTCAACGTGCCCGAAGTCGTCCCCGGGGGCATCGTCCGAATTGACGTCACCAACTCCGGCAGCGCTCCTGCCGCGGTGGGCCTGCTGCGGATTAAGGAAGGTCACACCCGGCAGGAATTGAATGAGTTCAAGGCCGTGGCCGATGCCAACCCCGAAGCGTTCTTCGGCCTTTTTGAACTGGCAAATATGATCCACAGCGTTCAGGACGTTGCTCCCGGCACGACGAGCAGTTTCCATGTCGACCTGCGCACGGGCGATTTCATCCTGAGCGACGACACCAACCCGGCCAACGACCTAACCTTCTTCGCGGCCAATGAGATCGTCGGCACGACCGAGCCGGAGGCGGCCGTCACGGTCGATATGGTTGACTTCGCCTACGCCATGCCCGACACGGTGCCGGGCCAGGGGTTGTGGGAGTTCGTCAATTCCGGCGACCAGTGGCATCTGGCGGCCCTGACGACATACAATCCCGACGTGACGCCGGAACAACTGTTGGGGCTGTTCAGCGAGGAAGGCGGACCGCCGCCGGCCGACGCCCCGGTTCAGGTAATGGGCGGCTTGCCGCCGATGTCGCCGGGAGAGCGGGTGTGGGTCGAGATGGATTTGCAGCCGGGCCAGTATCAGTTGGTCTGCCCGCTGCCCGACCTCACGGCCATGGTCGCGGGCGAAGAGCCGATGCCGCACTTGCTGCACGGTATGATGCATATGTTTACGGTTGAGAATTAGCCAGTATCCAGTATATTGAGACCTGACAGGTGGGCGCATCCGGGTACTTGCCCAATCGGCAGCTTGATCGCGCCCACCTGTCAGGTCTGGGAGTATAGCCATGAACCATTCACCTCTTTACAAAACAGCCATCATTCTGTTCACGCTCCTTTGCGTACTCACCGTTGTGACATTCATACCCGCATTACTGGGCGGCCCTGATAACCAGAGCGCGGTCGCCGGTATCCCCCAGGTAATCATCATCTTCGCCACGCTGGTATCTGTGGTTGGTCTCGTTGCCGCCTATGGCGCCTGGCAGGGGCAGAAATGGGGCAAATGGCTGGTGATTATCCTCTCGGCCGTCAACGGGTTGAGCGCGTTGCCCGGCGTCACGGCCGCGCCGAGCGATTTTGCGCGTATTTCAGCCATCGTCACCGTTTTGGTTTCCGTTTTCGTCATCGTCGTTCTGTTGCTCCGACCGAAGATGATCGCATCATAAGATCGGCCCTAGAATAGAAACCGGGTTTTCCCGATTAGAAACCGAGTTTTTTCCGAAAACTCGGTTTCTACAGGTTGATTTCCTACAGGAATTACATCATGAACCATTCACCCCTCTACAAAACAGCCGTCATCCTGTTTACTCTCCAATCGCTCTTCAACGTCGTGGCAACCATTCCCCCGCTGTTGGATGGCCCGGAAAATCAGGGCTATGCCGCCGGCGTTCCTCAAGCCGTCATCCTCCTGGCCGCCGTGGGCGGTGTGGCCGGCCTCTTCGCCGCCTATGGCGCGTGGAAAGGAAAAAGATGGGGTATCTGGCTGACGATCCTCCTTAGCGTTGTTGGCGCTTTGAGCGCCGCGCCCGGTGTCCTGTTCGCGCCCAATAATTCTCTGCGGGCATCGGCCATCATCGGCATTGTCGTGTCGATCTTCGTCATCGTCGCCCTGTTGCGCCAGCCGAAGACAGCGGCAACTTCAGGTAAATGATGCGGAACGAATGATGCCAGACCCAAAAATACCTTATAATAACCCCAGATAGGCATCATTAACGAGATCGGACGAGATGACAGAAGATCGGCTCACGGAATCGACACCCGATCCGCCCGCACCGGTCGTCGCTTCGGGTTCGGCGCGCCGGATCATATCCTGGCGGAGCATCCTCTCGTCCTTCCTGCTGGTGCTTCTTCTCATCGGCTGGTGGACGCTGGTCTATACCTTTCTGGTCGCCGGGTGGTGGCTGATCAACGGCTATACCTTCCAGGAGGGGCCGGGGAATCCCTATCAATGGAACGGGCTGGTCGACTGGATTATCATGATCCTGGCCCTGTTGTCGGTCTGGCCGGCACAGCGCTGGCTACGGCCGCGCGTCGCCCTCTTTGTCGAGGATGCCGGCGACGATCCCTACACCGCCATCAGCCGCGTCTCGGCCCGGCTGGACACCGAATTGACGGCCGAGGCCCTGCCTCTGGCCATTGCCCATTCGCTGACTGAGATCCTCAATTTGCCCTGGGTTGAGCTGGAGACGAGCGAGGGGTCAACAGCCGAGAGCGGTCCGCGCCCCGACGAACCGCTCATCACCCTGCCGCTGCAATACAACGGCCGGGCATTGGGCGAGTTGCGCTTCGCGCCGCGCGTCGTCGCCGGGCTGCCCTTGCCCGTCGACGGGCAGCTATTGGGCGACCTGGCCCGGCAGATCAGTCTGGCGCTCTACAACAATGAGTTGACGGCCGAGCTGCAGGAATCACGCCGCCGCATCATCACCGCCGGCGAGGAGGGTCGCCGCACCCTGCGTCGCGACCTCCACGACGGCCTCGGCCCGGCGCTGGCGACGATGACCATGCAGGCCGAGACCGCCCGCGAGCTGCTGCGCGACGATCCGGCAGCGGCCGACCGGGCATTGGCCGGGCTGATCGACCAGGCCCAGGCGACTGTCAGCGAGGTGCGGCGCATCGTCCACGGCTTGCGGCCGCCGGCGCTGGACGAGCTGGGCCTCTATGGCGCGCTGGAAGTGCTGGCCGACGGCTTCGCCTCGCCCGGCTTGCGCGTTGAGCTGCGTCTGCCGAAAGAGCGCCAAACGTTGTCCGCGGCGGTCGAGGTGGCCGTCTATCGCATCGCCCAGGAGGCGCTGACCAACGTCAGTCGCCACGCCCGGGCGCAGACGGCAACGCTGGCCCTGTGGTTCGAGGGCGATGGTCTGCGCCTGGAAGTGACCGACGACGGTGTGGGTCTGCCGCCGGCGCTGGAACCGGGGCTGGGATTGGCCAGCATGCGCGACCGGGCCGAGGGGATCGGCGGAACGCTAACCATCCTGCCCAATCGGCCGCGCGGCACATGCATCACCGCGCGCTTTCCGCTGGAGACATGAGGCCAGGATGGACCCGATACGCATTCTCATCTGTGACGACCACGACGCCTTCCGGCAAGGGCTGCGGACTATGCTGGCCATTGATGCCTCGCTGAGCGTGGTCGCCGAGGCGGCCGACGGCGCGGCGGCGGTGGCCCAGGCGGCCGAATTGCAGCCCGACGTCATCCTGATGGATTTGCAGATGCCGCGGCTGAACGGGCTGGAGGCGACCCGCCGCATCATGACCGCCAGCCCCCATATACGCATCCTCGTGCTGACCATGTCCGACGACACGGCCACCGTCTTCCACGCCCTGCAGGCCGGGGCGCGGGGCTATATCCTGAAAGGGGCGCGCAAGGCCGACATCGTGCGCTCCATCCAGAACGTGTTCAACGATGAGGTCGTCTTCGGCGCGGCCGTGGCCCAGCACGTCATCCACCACTTCACCCGCGTCCAGGCCGACGTGCGAGCCGAGGCGTTCCCGCAACTCAGCGAGCGCGAGTCGGAGATCCTCAATCTGATGGCCCAGGAGCTGCCCAATGAGGCTATTGCCGAGCGGCTGGGCATCAGTCTCAAGACGGTGCGCAACCACGTCGCCAACATCTGCACCAAGTTGCAGGTGAGTGACCGGACTGCGGCCGTGTTGCGAGCACAGACGCAGTCCAATCCGCCCAGGACCAACTAAAACAGGTCGCGGTTCAAATCATCCGCCGTATACGGCTCATCCCTCTTCGTCGAAGGGCCGGAACGCCCGCGCATCTCGCCATAGAACTTCTCGTCATAGCGCCGCGAGCGGACGGGGATGGGCATCTTGACACCCCAGCCCAGCAGCAGCACTTCCTCTTTTTCCTGCAGGCGGGCCAGCATGCCGCGCAACTGGTCGCGCCCGGCCAACCCGCTCAGCACGGCGCGGATGTCGTCCTCGTCGCCCAGCCAGCCGGTGACGCGCGTGCCCAACTGCGACATCACCTCGTCGTCGATGCCCGACGGCCGCTGGTCGACGATGAGCAGGGTCACGTTGTACTTGCGCAGTTCGCGGGCGATGGTGCCGAAGGCGGTCTGCCCGGCGACTTGCGGGTTGAGCAACTTGTGCGCCTCCTCGATGACGATAACCATCGGTCGTGGCGGCGCGCCACCGAGAGATTTACTGCTTTCCATCTTCCTGACCCACTCCTGGCGGATACGTCGCGTCAGAATATTGGAGACGACGATATAGTCCAGTTCGTTGTCGTGCTCGCCGAAACTCAGGATGATGTGCTTGCCGTTTTCCAGAAAGTCGGCGATGGCCGCCACGGCGTCGGCCGCCGGCTGCTCCACCACATAGGACTTGTGGAAAATGGGCTGCAACTTGCGGTGCAGCGACTCGGCCGCCGCGGGATGGATGTTGTGGCTGGTGGCCCAACCAGCGACGGAGTCGGGGGCGGGAATCCGCTTGCCGTTATCATCTTCGACGGTCGCGCCCGGCCGCAGCTTCATAAACTCGGCAAACCAGCTCTCTCGATGGGCGCGTTCCAGCGCGCTCAGGACGACGGCCGCCGTGTCGTTGAGATCGAGCGTCTCGGACAGCAGCAAAATATCGGCCGTCCCGAAATCGCTCAGCGCCAGTTCCAGCGTAAAGTCGGGCGAGTTCTCGCGCACCCGCGCCCCTTTGCCCAGCGCGGCGATCTGCATCTTCTGGCCGAACATCGACTTCAGGCCATGCACGGTCTTGTCGCGGTCGCTGTCCCGATCGTCATAGCCATACTCATTGTGCATATCAAACACCAGCGCCGAGGCTACATCGGTCTTCATCAAACCTGCCAACACCATGCGCGTCAGGAAGCTCTTGCCCGTGCCCGTCGCGCCAAAGATGCCGCTGCTGCGCTTGACGAATCGCGCCAGGTCGAGACAGACCGGATAGCCTTGCTCGATGGTGTGGCCGATGACGAAGTTGTCCCCGCCCTCCTCGCCGAAGATGGCGGCTACGTCGGCCGCGTCGGCCGGGCGCACCGGCGCGTGATGGGCGGGCACGGTCTTCACCGGCTTGGGTCCCGGATTCTCCTCGCCCCGGTCAACGCGCGCCTGCCACTCCTCCCGCTCCGGCGACGTCAGCTCCGGCCCCCTGTCCATGAGCAACGTGGAGTACATCTCCAGCGTCGTGTAGAGCGTCTTGCCGTAGAGCGCTCCCCGGATCGCCTCCGGCAACCGGTCGGATTTCTCGTCGGCAAAGCGCGGATCGGTGGAGCCAAGTTGCAGGTCGGTGACCAGCCCATAGTAACGATAGCGGGAGGTATCGCATACGACGAAGCTGCCTTCCTGCACGCTGTCGGCCGGGACGGTGAGGCGGACGCGCAGGCCGCTCTTTAGCCCCCCGCCGACAATATAACCCAGCGGTGCGGCCGGCCCCGCGGAATCTTTTGGATTGTCAAACATCAGAATCCTCCCACCATTGACGGCACGCCACCCAAACCGGGCAATGCCTCGCCCAGCGCCTCCAGTGTCGGCACCAGTGTGTCGTAGTCACTGCGCAGCAGTTCGATGACCTCGTTGATGACCGTCATCGCCCAGTCCGCGTCATGGCCGCGCAGGCGGTAAACATCCTGCACGTGGGCCACGAGCAGCTGGTCGACCGGCACGCCCATATCGGCCGCGCGCAGGATGAGCCGCAAATAGCCGAGCCGGTCGGTGAAGCGGGTCAACTCGGCCGCATCGTGGCAAAGGTGAACCGGGTCCAGGTTGAGCGGCGGGCGCGGCGGCAAGCCGTGGTAGAAGCGCCCGTTGAGACAATAGCCGACGGCCAAAACGCTCATCTCGATCGGCAGCAAGCGGTTCCGGCGCTGATCGCTGATGACCTCCTCGCGTGGGCTTTCGGCCAGGATGAGCCGTCGCACCAGGGGATCGTCAGCCACGTCCATGTTATAGATGAGGCCAAAGATCGCCTCGCGCTCGTCCACCGGTTGAGCCTTCACCAGACAGCCGAACGACGGCCCCGCCAGGTGCTGCACCTGACAGCCGATGACAAAACCGGTCGTACCGGCTCGCAAGACACGGCCGATCGGCGACGCTGTTTCCCATTCATTACCTGATTCCAATGTAATCCTCCCTAACTTGTAGCACAGACATCCCTGCCTGTGTCGCCCCTGCGCTCAGTCAGAAATGACTGAGCTACATCATCTCAAGCTGTGAACCCTGCGGCCTCCGCGAGCGAAATCCTTGCCACTCTGCTTGCTCGTCTGGCTGCCGCTGACGCCCGTCCGTTGCATGGCCAGATCGATCATGACGCCGAGGTTGGCCTCGTCATCATGGCCGACCACGGCCAGCTCATCCGCCCGCGTCAGCACGTAGGGGTAGTTGAGCTGGATGCGACACTGGTCATAGATCAGGCCGTGAACGGTAGCCACGGCCGCCTTGTCCTCGGCCACCCAGCGCGGGATGTCGATCCGGGCGATGGCTCGCGCCTCGCCCAATGAGTCAGGGTCGTCATCGGGAACGCTGTTGCTGGACCCGGCATTGAGATAGAAAAAGCAGATCTCGATGTCGGACGATTCCTCGGCGAAGCGCGTGTTGGCCGGAGAGATATCGACAAACACCGGGCTGCGTTCGCCGGGACCGAGCAACCGGGCATAGAGACCGGCATCGGTGAGTTCGTTGCCCGCCGGTCGCCTGCCCAGGGCGCGCCAGTCCATGTCCGCCTCATCGAGCAGGGTCTGGAGCATGGTCACCACCGAGCGCTTGCCCGGCCGGTCGATATACCCGGCCAGCAGCGCCCCCGTCTCGTAAATCCGGCGCATCTCCTGCATCCAATGGGCTACGACCGGATCGGCGCTGCCCCGCTCGCCGACCATCGGCCAGTACAGCAGTCGCTGGTCGAGCAAAGCCAGCACGTGGCCGGAAGCGCCGCGCCAGGCATCGGCAAAATCGGCCAGCGTTTCGATCTCGGCGCGATCGCGGGCGATAGCCACCTGGCTCACGTCGAAGCCCGGCTCGTCCTCGGTCACGTCGCCCTCGGGTTCGGGATAGAACAACCGCGGCGAGGTGTGGATGTCCGGCGCGCGGCCGTCGCCAAAGCCGTGGTGATAGACGATGACGCCGATGTTGATCAGATAGTAGAGGTAAGCCGCGTGCCGGTCGGGCATGATCTGTGAGCCATCGGTGGCGATGATCGTCGCCGGCTTGGGCGGCGCGGGGGGCGGGATGGGTGTATCCAGTGGCTCGTCTTCCGACAAGGGCGCGGCGGCACGAAAAAACTTCCGGTCGGCTTTCTCTTCGGCCAGGCGTAATCCGGCGCGGATGCCGTCCCAATCGGTGGCATGCTCGGCCAGCAATTGCCGCAACTGATCGGCGCGCCGTAATTGGACCACGCGGTTGGCGGCCGCGGCCAGGGCCATCTGTTCGAGGTCGGAGGTCAGCTTGTCAAACTCCAGCGTCATGGCACAATAGTGTAGCACGCATGAGCTATAGACGCGAACACCTCATCTTGTTCCCCCTTCCTATCGGTGTTAAACTCCATCCAGATTATGAACGGTGAGTAACGAATGAGGCGTCCGGATTCCGTCACTCCGCCATTCTCTTCATTCGTCGTTTGTCACTCGTTGCTCGTCATTGATAGCATGTCACAAGCGCTCTACCGCAAATGGCGGCCGGCCCGGTTCGACCAGGTCATCGGCCAGGAACATGTCACCCACACGCTGCAAGCCGGCATCACTGTCGGGCGCGTGGGTCATGCCTACCTGTTCTGTGGGCCGCGCGGCACGGGCAAGACGACCATGGCCCGCCTGCTGGCCAAGGCGGTCAATTGCACCGCCGAAAACCCCGCCGACCGCCCCGACGACAGCTGTCCCATCTGTCTGGCCGTCGACGAGGCGCGCTTTCTCGACCTGATCGAGATCGATGCCGCCAGCAATACCGGCGTCGATGACATCCGCAACTTGCGCGACAAGGTCAACTTCGCCCCCAGCCAGGGAACCTACAAGGTCTACATCATCGACGAAGTCCACATGCTCTCCACGGCCGCCTTCAACGCCCTTCTGAAAACGCTGGAGGAGCCGCCCGCGCACACCATCTTTGTCCTGGCCACGACCGAGGAACACAAGGTTCCCCTGACGATCAAATCCCGCTGCCAGCAGTTCAACTTCCGGCTCCTGACCACGCCGGAGATCGTCTCGCGTCTCAACTGGCTGGCGACCCAGGAAGGGCTGTCTATCGAGCCGGCGGCCATCGAACTGATCGCCCGGCAAGGGGCCGGCAGCCTGCGCGACGCCGAAAGCCTGCTCGACCAGCTTGTCGCCTCCCCCGACGACCGAATCACGCTGGAACGGGCGCAGATCGTGCTGGGCACCGCCCCCGACGCGGCCGTGGTGGCCGTGACCAACGCCTGGCTCGACGGCGACAGCGCTCGTGGCCTGACCGCCATCCATGACGCCCTTGGATCCGGGGCCGACGCCCGCCAGTTCTGCCGCCAGATGGTGGCCTATCTGCGCCAGATGCTGCTGCTGCAAACGGGGAGCGAGGCGATAGAGGTCGAAGGCGCGCCGGAGCGACAGGCCGAGATGGCGGCTCAGGCCAAGCGCGCCCCACGGCGGGCGCTGATCGACGCGGTACGCCGCTTCCATGAGGCTTCGTTGCAGCCAACCGGCAGCTGGCAGCCGCAATTGCCGCTGGAACTGGCTTTCATCGAACTCGTTCCCGACAAACCTCTGGCGCAAGCGTTCCGGCTTGCCGAGGAGCGTGAGAGCTGGGGCACAGAGGAGAAAGAACGGCCGGCATCCGGGAAACAACAGCCCGCGCCGGTTGCCGCTCGCCCATCGTCCGAACCGGAACCGGGGCCTGAACCCGTCGCCTCCATCTCCCCCGCCGCTTCCCTGACTGTCGCTACCGTGGCCGGGCTGTGGCCGGAGATGATCCAAAGGGTCGGCCGCCGCCTGAAGAACATCCCCGCCCTGCTGGTGATGTGCAAGCCGCTGGCCATCGAGGGCAACACCATCGTCATGGGGTTCGATTATCCGCTGCTGCGCGACAAGTTCGACAAGACGGCCGGGGCGCTCGAACTGGTGACCGACACCTTCCGCGCCCTCAGCCGCACGGAGTGCACCGTGCGCACGGTGACGACCTCCGAATACCCCGTCCCCATCGCCCGCGAGGAGTTCCAGGCTCTGGCGGCCGAATTGGGCGGCGTGGTCAAGGACGATTGAGCGCACCAAACAATCATATTTTCGGCCGCTTTCGGCCTGACCAAGAGGAATCATGACCAAACGATCGTTTCACGGAAAACCGAAGAAGAAGACCGTCTCGCCCAACGATATGCTGGGCCAGATGCAGAAGATGCAGCAGGATATGGCCACTGCCCAGTCGGCGCTGGAGAATGAGACGGTGACCGTCACCGCCGGTGGCGGAGCCATCGCCATCGTCATCACCGGGCACCAGCGCCTGCGCTCCATCGCCATCGACCCCGAACTGCTTAACGCCGAAGATGCCGAGATGCTGCAAGACATGCTTGTGGCCGGGGTCAACGCGGCCATCGAGCAGTCGCAGGCCATGGCCGCGGAAAAGATGGAGGGCATCACCGGCGGTATGGACGGCATGGACGGGCTGCTCAGCGGCCTGGGGTTAGGCTAGACCGTGGCCCAGGCTGTCCTGCCGCGCTCGGTGCAGCGCCTCATCGACGAGTTCGCTCGTCTGCCGGGCATTGGCCCCAAGTCGGCCTCGCGCCTGACGTTCTACCTGTTGCGCGCGGCCGATAACCAGTCCGGCGAGTTGGCCACAGCCCTGCAGGAATTGAAGGAGCGCACGCGCCTTTGTTCGGTATGTTTCAACATCACCGAGGAAGACCCCTGCCCCATCTGCAGCGACGAGGCCCGCGACGCGCGGCTCTTGTGTGTCGTCGAAGAGCCACTCGACGTGCTGGCTATCGAGCGGGCGCGGGCCTACAACGGCCGCTACCACGTCCTTCACGGGGCCATCTCGCCCGTCGAGGGCATCGGGCCGGAAGATTTGCGCGTCGCCGAACTGGTGGATCGCGTGGCCCGGGGCAACTTTCAGGAGATCATCCTGGCCACCAATCCGACTCTGGAGGGCGAATCGACGGCCCTCTATCTGCAGCGTCGCCTGTCCGACCGCGATATCCGCCTGACCCGGCTGGCGCGCGGCCTGCCCGTTGGCGGCGATCTGGAATACACCGACGAAATCACGCTCGGCCGCGCGTTTGAAGGCCGGCAAAATTTATAAAATCCGTGGAACCTGTTGATTCCCTATTTCCGGAGGAAGGACGATGATAGCTCCATCACAGATCGATATGCGCTCGCGGATTCTGGGGCTGGATCACGAAGTGCCCTTGCTCGACGGTCGTCGTGTTCCTTATGTCAATCTTGACAACGCCGCCAGCACGCCACCGCTCATCGACGTCGTGCGCGCTATCGAGGCGTTCATGCCCTACTACTCCAGCGTCCATCGCGGGACGGGGTTCAAGTCACGCCTCAGCACCGTCGCCTACGATCAGGCGCATGAGATCATCGGCCGCTTCGTGGGCGCGGACCTCAGCACCAACACGGTTATCTTTGGCAAAAACACGACCGAGGCCATCAACAAGCTGGCCTGGCGCTTCCCGCACGACCCGGACAAGGTGATCATCACCACCCAACTGGAGCATCATTCCAACGACTTGCCCTGGCGGGCGCACGCCAACGCGCTTCATGTGCGAGCCTTGCCTGATGGCCGTCTGGATGAGGCGCACTTCGACCAACTGCTGGAACAATACGCTGGGCGCATCGCTCTGGTGACGGTGACCGGCGCTTCGAATGTCAGCGGCTTCCTGCAGCCGATCCATCGGCTGGCACGCAACGCCCATGCCGCCGGGGCGCTCATCCTGGCCGACGTGGCCCAACTCGCGCCCCATCGCCGCGTCGACATGCTCCCCGACGATGACCCCGAACACCTGGACTTCGTCACGCTCTCGGCGCACAAGATGTACGCTCCCTACGGCACCGGCGCACTGGTCGGGCCAAAGGAGTTCTTTTTGCGGGAAGCGCCGGAATATCGCGGCGGCGGCACGGTCGACGTCGTGACGCTGGATGAAGTCAAGTGGGCGGGCATGCCCGACCGCGATGAGGCGGGCAGCCCCAACGTCGTCGGAGCCGTGGCCATGGCCGTGGCGGCCAAGGTGCTGATGGAAGTCGGCATGGAAGCCGTCGCCGCTCACGAGGAGCATCTCATCGCCTACGCCCTGGAGCGACTGCGCGACGTGCCGGGCATTCACATCTACGGTGAGACGGACCCCGCGCGCGCCCATGAGAAGGTCGGCGTCATTCCCTTCACATTGGAGGGCATGTCCCATTTCCTGACGGCGGCCATTCTGGGCTACGAAGGCGGCATTGGCGTCCGGAGCGGCTGTTTTTGCGCCCACCCCTACGTAGTCCATCTGCTGCATCTCGACGAGGGCGAAGCCACACGGTGGCGAGATCAGCTCGTCGCCGGGGACAAGTCGGAGATGCCGGGCATGGTGCGGGCCAGTTTCGGCTGCTACAACAACACTGACGATATCGACCGGCTGGTGGAGATGCTCCACAGGATCGCCCGGCGCGACTATCAAGGCGACTATATTCTCGATCGAGCGACGGGTGAATATCGGCCGCGAGGGTTTGAGGAGCCGTTAGGCGAATACTTCCTGCTGGAGGAACTCAGGCGACCGACCAAAGGCTGATAATCCCGCGCCGGCATCCGGAGGGCCTGATCGCAATCGCGCCGCCGTCAAGACGTTGCCCGGCGTCATGCGTGTGGGGTTATCATAGGCAACAAGTCAGCCACCCGTTATCCCTTCCCTCGCGAATCTTCGTACAATATGATGGCGCCCGGTCGGACGCGGCTTGTTCGCGCCCGCCATGTAAGGGCAATCACGCCATTCGGATAAAATGATTATGCTTTGGAAACGATTGTTATTACCACTCATCGCCGCCGTTCTGATGTTGGCTGCCTGCGGGGGCAACGGCCCTAAATCGGGAGAGATCCCCCCACCACCGACCGAAGCCCTGGCCACGGCCGCGGCCGAAGTCGCCGCAACCATATCTCCCGTGCCGCCCACAGCCACGCCCACAGTTGTGGCCACGATTCCGCCGCCGGCCGTTGTATCGCCGCAGGCAATCGAGGCTCCGCCGACGCCCGAGATGACGCCGACGCCGGATACCGTCACCCTGGCGGCCGATTCGGCCGCTTTCGTCAACCGCAACCCGTTGACTGGCGAGGAAGCGGCCGATCCGGCCGACTTGCAGCGCCGCCCGATCGCCGTCAAGCTCTCCAACGCCCCGGCCGATTATACGCGGCCGCAAGCCGGGCTGAATGACGCCGACCTTATTTTCGAACACTGGACCGAAGGCGCGGTCACGCGATTCACGGCCATCTTCTACGACACCGTGCCGCCCAACGTCGGCCCGGTTCGCAGCGCGCGACTCATCGACCTGGAGCTACCGGCGATGTACGACGCCATGCTGGCCTTTTCCGGCGCAAGCGTCGGCGTGAACCACCGGCTCAACGCCTCCGATTTCAGCGACCGGCTCTTGCGGGCCGACACGCCGGGCTTCTATCGCACCGGCGACACCAGCAAGCCGTTCGAGCACACGCTCTATATCCGCATGGATCAGATGTGGCAGGCCGTCGCCGACAAGGGATTGAACACCGCGCCCCGGTTCGGCACCTACAACGCCTTCTCCGAAGTCGCGCCCGAAGGCGGCTCCCCGGCCGGGACGATCTTCATCGACTACAAGACCGAGAAAGTGGAGTGGCGGTGGGATGCGGCGATCGGCCGCTACCGCCGCTGGATGGACTTCGAAGAACACGTCGACGCCAATACCGAAGAGCAGGTGACGGTCGCCAACGTCATCTTTTTGACACCCTATCACGTCAACGATCCGGAGATTTGCGAGCAGATCAATAACGGCGTGTGCGCCGCACTGTCCATTCAGATTCAGCTATGGGGGTCCGGCCCGGCGATCGTCTTCCGCGACGGGCAGAGTTTCGATGTGACCTGGCATCGTGATGGACGTAACGACCAACTGACCTTCACCGACGCCGCGGGCAACCCGTTTCCGCTGCAAATCGGCAACAGCTGGGTTCAACTGGTGCCCGGCTATCTGCCCGATCCCCTGACGGTCACGCCCTAGTCGACCAATCCGGCACGAATACCGTCGGCGCAACTATCCGGCAGGTATCCATAAAAAAAGGAGCGGAGTTGAACTTCGCTCCTTTTTAATTGTCGGTCTGTGGCGTTCGCCTCTATCTCACTCCCACGGCGGCCGATTGATGGCCATTGGGAGATGAGGCCGGGTCGCGGCCGATATAACCTTGCACGACCAGCAGTTCGGCGTTGAGCAACGCGCCGCTGGCCGCTCCGCGCAAGGTGTTGTGAGTCAGCGATACATAGCGCACATCCAGCACCGGGCAGGCGCGCACCTTGCCCACCGTCCAGGCCAGGCCGTCGCCGGCGTCGCGGTCGCGGCGAGGTTGCGGCCGATCGGGTTCGTCGCGATAGATGAGCAACTCCTGCGGCGATGAAGGCAACTGCCGGGTGACAGCCGGCGGCCGCCATTGGCGCAGAGCCTGGATCGCTTCCTCGGCCGAGGCGTGCCGGCCGAGACGCACCGAGACGCTGGCCAGATGGCCGTCGACCACCGGCACGCGGTTGGCCTGGGCGCTGATCGACACGCGCGCCGCGATCATTTGCCCGTCGCGCACCTCACCCAGCAGCTTGGTCGGCTCGTTCTGCAGCTTGTCGTCCTCCCCGCCGATGTAGGGAACCACGTTGTCGTAAATGTCGAGCGAGGACACGCCGGGGTAGCCCGCGCCTGAAATAGCTTGCAGCGTGGTGATGATCGCCGCCTCCACGCCGAACGCCTCCTGGAAGACTTTCAGCGGCAGGATGGCGCTAGTCGTCGAGCAATTGGGGCTGGCGACGATGAACCCGGGCCAGCCGTGGTCCTGCCGCTGAGTGGGGATCAAACGGGTGTGGTCGGGGTTGACCTCCGGGATCAGCAGCGGCACGGTGGGGTCCATGCGAAAGACCGACGTATTCGTCACCACGGCATAGCCGGCGGCGGCGAATCGCGGCTCCCACTCTTTGGCCTCGCCCGTCGGCAGGGCGGAGAACACCACCGGCGGGTCGCCGGGGAGGCCCAGTTCCAGGCCGGTCGGCTGGACGCTCAACTCGGCCGTTCGCGGCGGCACGTTGCCCGGCATCAACCAGTTGACCCCTTCGCCATAGGGACGGCCGACTGTGCGGTCTGACCCGGTGACAACCGTCACCTCAAACCACGGATGATCGGCCAGCAGTTGAACGAAACGCTGGCCTACTGTCCCTGTCGCTCCCAACACCCCCACGGGTATCTTGTTCATATCACGTCTCCTTGCCCGTCGTCCAGCATTCGCCGATCGAGCGGGGGATTTGCCCACCGCGCAAGCCATCAAGCCCGCGTCTGTTGAATACACCAAACAAAAACGCCGAAAACTTGCTCGTTTCCGGCGTTCCTGGTTGTGCCCTGGAGAGGACTCGAACCTCCACGTCCAAAGGACATAGGCCCTCAACCTACCGCGTATACCAATTCCGCCACCAGGGCAACTGTACGATAATTATATCTTGTTCGGCCGCGAACTGTCAATTTTCCATAAAGGACCCCCTTTTTTGCCACGCACCACCATCGCCTTCATAAGCATACTCCTTGTCAGTGTGGTCACCTGCGATAAACTTCATTCTATCGGCACTCTCGCAAACGCTCCAGCGAGACAAGGCCAAACTCGCAAGCAGGAGAAATTCTGAACCATGAGCCAACGAGAAACATTAACGGTCGAAGTGGCCGGACTAACCCGCCACTTCCCGCTCTTCGAGGTCGCGCCTGGCGTGCGCATCGCCGTATTCAATATGCTGGGCGACACCTACGTCGTGAAGGCCGCCGCGGCCGCGCTGGCCGAGAAGCTCAAGGATGTCGATGCCGACGTGCTGGTGACGGCCGAGGCCAAGAGCATCCCGCTCATCTATGAGATGAGCGCCCTGATGGGCCTGCCCTACGTGGTCATGCGCAAGGCCTACAAGAGCTATATGGGCGATGCCATCAGCGCCGAGACGGTGTCGATCACTACCGGCGCCCCCCAGACGTTATTTCTGGACGAGAAAGACCGCGCCCTGGTCAAGGATAAGCAGGTCATCGTCGTCGATGACGTCATCAGCACCGGCAGCACGCTCAACGGCCTGGAGAAACTGGTCATCAAGGCGGGCGGCGAGGTCGCGCAGGTCGCGGCTATCTTCACCGAAGGCGATGATGACTGGTCGCGGGTCATCGCTTTGGGCAATTTGCCCGTTTATAAATCCTGAGCGGGCGCTCACTGCCTTCCCCCACGGGATGACTTCGATCATCACGCACCATCTTTGGCACATGATTCTATGGATGCCGCGGCACTAACCATCTTCGGTCATCTGTTTGCTTCTGTCGCCGAGGAGATGGGTGTCACGCTCGGCCGCACAGCCTACAGCCCCAACATCAAGGAGCGGCTCGATTACAGTTGCGCCGTCTTCCTGGCGGGCGAGCAGCCGGAGATGCTGGCCCAAGCCGCCCATATTCCCGTTCATCTGGGGGCGATGCCCGCCTCGGTTCGCGCGGCCGTCGCCCGATGCGCGCCCTTTCATCCGGACGATGTCGTCATCCTTAACGACCCCTATCTTGGCGGAAACCACCTGCCGGATATCACGCTGGTGTCGCCGGTCTTTATCGGTGACGATCGGCCAACAGCCACCGACCATCATTTCCTCGTTGCCAGTCGCGCTCACCACGCCGACGTCGGCGGCATGTCGCCGGGGTCGATGCCGCTCTCGACGGAACTTTATCAGGAGGGGATCATCATCCCGCCCATCAAATTGGTGGACGGCGGGATACGTAATGAGGCTGTGTGGCAGCTCATCTTGCGCAATGTGCGCACCCCGTGGGAGCGCGAGGGGGATTTGGCGGCGCAACTGGCGGCCCACACCGCCGGGGCACACCGACTGGCAGAGATCGTCAATCGCTATAGCCTGGGTGAAACGTTGACGCATGCTCGCGGGCTGCTGACCTACGCCGAATCACTGACCCGCGCCGCTATCCGTCTGATCCCGGACGGCCGCTACACGTTCACTGATTATCTGGACGATGACGGGCAGAGTGACGCGCCGATCCCCATTTGTGCGACCCTGACTGTGGAAGGCGACGAATTGACGGCCGATTTCGCGGACACGGCCGAGGCGGTCGAGGGCAATCTCAACGCCGTGCCGGCCATCGTCGATTCGGCCGTGATCTATTGCCTGCGCTGCGTGGCGCTGACTTTGCTCGATGCCGACCTGCCGATGAATCAGGGCGTTTTTTCGCCGGTGACGATTCACATCCCCGTCGGCTCCTTGCTCGATCCGCGGCCGCCGCACGCCGTCGCCGCCGGAAACGTCGAAACATCCCAGCGGATCGTCGATGTAGTATTCGGGGCCTTGGCCCAGGCCTTGCCGAGCATCATCCCCGCCGCGGGTCAGGGCACGATGAATAATCTGACTTTCGGCGGCGTCTATCCCGACAGCTGGGCCGCGCCGTCCTCCCACTTCGCCTATTACGAGACCATCGGCGGCGGCGCGGGGGCCGGACCGGACGGTGACGGCGCATCGGGCGTTCATGTCCACATGAGCAACACACGCAATACACCGGTCGAGGCGCTGGAATACGGATTTCCCATTCGTATCGAGGAATACAGCTTGCGCGAAGGCTCGGGCGGCCGCGGGCAGCACGCCGGTGGCGAGGGACTGGTGCGAAGTATCAGGTTTCTGGCTCCGGCCACGGTGACGATCACCTCGGATCGGCGAAGGCGAGGGCCATACGGTCTGGCGCGCGGAGAGGGCGGCGCTCCCGGCAGCAATACCCTGATCACCGGGGACGAGTCCGTCCCCTTGCCCGGCAAAGCAACCCTCGCCGTCCGCCCAGGCGACATCGTCAGGCTGGAGACGCCTGGTGGCGGGGGATGGGGCAAGCTGGGCTAGGCCGAGCTTTTATGTACGTTCTCTCTGAATTTTTGCGCGACGTAACCCCATCGGTACAATCACGTTGAAGCTGGATTCCCGATCCGGCAGCGACGCGATATCGGCTCTATTAAGGGGAGCCACATGAAGGAAGCGGAGAATCGACATGGCAAAAGAATCCTTGGGCTATGTAGAACTCGAATGGATTTGTCCCTATTGCAACACCAGAAACCCCGGCCGGGTGAAGGTCTGCGGGAATTGCGGCTCGCCCCAACCCAAAGACGTCCAGTTTGAGCAAGCGGCCGAGGACAAAATCGTCACTGACGAAGCGGGGCTGGAGATGGCCAAGAGCGGGCCGGACATCCACTGCCCCTTCTGCGGCACGCGCAACCCCGGCAGTTCCGTCAAGTGCTTGCGCTGCGGCGGTGATCTGACCGAAGGCGAGCAACGCGAGTCCGGCAAGGTGCTCGGCGCACAGCATAAGAAGCCCGCGCCCGACATCGTATGCGAATATTGCGGCACCGCCAACCCCGCCACCAATACCAAATGCAAGAATTGCGGTTCAGCATTGGGTAAAGCCGAACGCCCCAAGCCGGCCGCGCAATCGGCCGCGCCGGCCAAAATGAGCCCGACCGTCATGATCATCGGCGCGATCCTGCTATTGCTGATCTGTGGGGCCATCGGCTTCTTCTTTATGCGAGGCGCGCAAACCGAGAGCAATACCGGCTCCGTGCGCAGCGTCAACTGGAAGCGCAGCATCGTCGTGATGGGGCTTGCGCCTGTCACCTACAGCACCTGGGCCGATCAGGTTCCTCAGGATGCCCAGGTCAACTACTGCAGCGAACGCGAGCGCGAACGCTCCTCTATTCCCACCGATAACTCACAAGAAGTTTGCGGCACGCCCTACGTCGTCGACCAGGGTTCGGGATTTGGAGAGATGGTGCAGGATTGCGAATACATCGTCTATGACGACTACTGCGAATATACCGTCGTCCAGCTACAGCCGGTCGGGGCTATTGAAGAAACCGGCGCGGATATGAGTCCCTTCTGGCCGGAAACTCGCCTGGATCAGGGCCAGGAGCTGGGCGAGCGGGACGAGGTCTATCAGATCACGTTCGATGTGAACGGGGAATCAAAGGTCTACCAGACGACCGACCTCAACAGGTTTCTGCAATTCCAGCCGGGAAGTGAATGGGAACTGGAGATCAACGGCTTCGGCGATATCGTCGATATCAGGCCGGTTCCCTGACGCTCATGATGCGAAATTTGATCCGATGGGGCCGCTGCCTCGGCCCTCTGGCCTTGCTTGCATCGCTACTTCTATTGGGGGCTTGCGCCGGGGACATAACGGACGCTCCACCGGTCGCGGTCGCTGAGGCGGGCGGCACGCCCCAAGCAACCCTTCGGCCGCCGGAGATCAGCACCGGCCTTCCATCGCCCGCTACTCCGGTGGCGAATGAGACCGTGACTATACCTGCCGGTGTAATTGCCGATGCCCCCACCTCTCCTACTCCGCGGCCAACGGCAACCATGACTCCCACCGCGACCCCATCGCCCACGCCGGATCGGAATATTCTCTGCTCCCAGCGCATGCCCGACAACGGGCTGCTGGCTATCGTCACCCTGACCTATGACCTCAGCCGCGATTACGAGCCGGCCGGCTTGGTGGATCTGTCCGGCTATCTGCCCAAGGATGTCACCCTGGGCTATCCGACGCAGTTGCGCCACCTGGCCATTGGCCCGCTGGTCGACATGATCCACGCCATGCAGGCCGAAGGGCTTCAGCCGGTGATCATCTCCGGCTATCGCAGCTATTCGGCCCAGGCCATCGCTCGCCAAAAATGGGCCGAGAAAGAGCCGGAGCGGGTGAACATCCTCAGCGCGCCACCCGGCTTCAGCGAACATCAGTTAGGCACGGTCGTCGACTTCGGCTCGCCCGAACTGGCGGAGATCGTCGGCATAGAGGATATCGAATTCCACACCTACTTCTACAAGACAAGCGAGGGCGCGTGGTTGCTGGAAAACGCCCACAAATTCGGCTTTACCCTTAGCTATCCGTTCGAGGCGACCGAGGTGACGGGTTTCTTCTACGAACCATGGCACTATCGCTACGTTGGCGTGGAGATGGCGACCTTTCTCCACGAAGCCGGCACCTCCCTGACCGAACACCAGCTGGCCTCCGAGCCGCCGCCCTGCATCCCGGACAAGCCATGAGAACCAGACTTTCGGCGGCGATCATGGCGGCCGCTCTCCTGATCATCGTTCTCGCACTCGTCGCTTGTGGCGGGGGCGTGCCGGATGCTGAATCGCCGGTGATCGCCGCCACCTCCCCGGCGACTCCTCTCCCACAACCGTCGGCAACGATCGCGCCCACGGATACGGCTGAGCCGTCACCCGCCCCGTCACCGACGCCGACCCACACACCAACCCCGACTCCGACGCCTGAGCCGGTGACTCTGGCCGCCCCGCCGGAGTGGGAGCCGGATGTTCGGCTCGCTCTGGAGGCGATGAATGAGTCCGGGGCATCACCGTACGCCTGGTCCTTGCTGGTCGAGGAGGACATCGAGGCGGCATTAGCCGGCGGCCGCGCCCAGATCGCGCTTTCACGCGACGACTCGGGCGCCATCGTGCGCCGGGAGCCGCTGGCTTTCGCCGTCCCGTTCACGACCGAATGGGAAAACCTCCTGCCGGCCGAGGCCGAGAACGTGCTGGCCAACGGACATTATTTGATCCGGGTCATCCGCTGGAGCGACATGACGCCGGATAACAAGGCCATGCGCGTGGACGGCCGCCATCCGACCGACCCGGATTATCCCTACATGGAGACATGGTCGCTGATGAGCGCGTCGGGCTACGAGGAGGCGACGGCCGAATTGGCAGGCGTGTTAGCCGAAGCCTTGGCTCCGCTGCCGACGATCCGGATCGCCGCCGTCGGCGATCTCAACCTGGACCGCTCGGTTGGCTACATCATCACGACGACGGGCGATCTGGCCTATCCGCTCTCGCTGGTGAAACCCGTCTTCGATGCCGCCGACTACACCATCGGCAATCTGGAGACGGCCCTGGGCGACGTGGGCGAACCGGCCGCCAAGCTCTATCCATTCCGCTCTCCGCCCCAAGCGGCCAAGGCGCTGGCCATCGGCGGCGTCGATCTGGTATCACTGGCCAATAATCATGCCCAGGACTACGGACCGGAAGCCTTGCTGCAGGGGATCGATCTCCTGCAGGCGGCAGGCGTGGCGACCGTCGGCGGCGGCGCGAACGAAGCGGCCGCTCACGCGCCCCATATCGCCGAGATCGGCGGGCTGAAAGTCGCCTTTCTAGGGTATGTCAACGTCCCGGTCGAGGCGGAGACTCATTTCGACACGAGGAGCTGGTCGGCGACGGCCGACGTGCCGGGACTGGCCTGGGGCGATCCGGCGCGAATGTCGGCCGATGTGGCCGCCATTCGCTCCGATGTCGATCTGGTCGTAGTCATTCTGCATAGCGGCTTCGAATACATCGAGGAGCCGGGCGAGGAACAGGTGGCCGCGGCCCGGGCGGCCATTGACGCGGGAGCCGATCTGGTGGTGGGCCATCACGCCCATATCCTGCAAGGTATCCACCATTATGGCGAAGGCATCATTGCTTACGGAATGGGTAACTTCCTCTTCGACATCGACGGCCCGCGCGAGACGGCCATCCTCAACGTGTGGCTGGATCGAAACGGCGTGCGCCAGCTGGAATTGGTCCCGGCCATCATCCAGGAACATGGCCAGCCGCGACTGGCTCAACCGGAAGAGGCAGGATCGATCCTGTCGCGGGTCTATTACCTGACCATGCTCCTCAACGCCGCCAATCCATAAGGCGAGGATCGACTCTAGCCGCCATCGGCCGATTCGGTAGAGGTGGAACCAGGTCCGATGATCTGCTCGGCCGAGAAACCGCTGATCAACCCTTGCTCGTTCAACGCGGCGATGCTGACCGCGTAGGTGACGTTGGGATCGAGGCCGGTGAGGGCGACATTACCGGCATGGACGGCCTTCACAAAACGAAAGGTGGGGTAGTAGGCCGAGTCGATTGAGCGAAAGGAGATGGCATAGCCCGAGGCATCGGGCGTAACCGGCCATGTCAACAGAAAGGCTCCCGGCTCGGCCATTGGCGTGATGATCGGCGGGGCGGGTTGGGCCGGGCCACCGGCCAGATTGGCGGCCACAGCCACGTTTAATTGCGCCATGCGTTGCAGATAGCTGTAGTCGATCAGATCCCAGGTATCGAGGTTGGAGTTAATCAGGTCGGGATTTTCGACGGATTCGATGACGCGAATGGCCGGATAGCCGGCGGCCACGAATTCGCGCTGGTCGCCCCAACGTCCCTCGCGGTCCAGCTGGTCATAGATGGACACCGGGAAAGTCGGCAGATAAAGCCCGCCGACGTATTCGTAATAGCGACCGAGCGCGCCGTGGGCCGAGGTCAGAAAGTCGGTCGCGAAGAGGCGCGCATTTTGGGGGATGCCCGCCCGGCCGCCGACGCCATCATAGTTCAGCACCGCGGAGATCTTTTGACCGTCCAGAAAGGCATCCTCGGCAAAGTAGCGAGCGCCATACGATCCCTGTTCCTCGGCCGATGTCGCCAGAAAAACGACGGTCTGGTTCCATTCACGGGAACTCATGATGCGGGCCGTCTCCAGCAGCAGGGCCACTCCCGAACCGTTATCGTTGGCCCCGGTCGAGCGACTGACGCCGTCGGTCACGTCCGGGGGGCGGCTGTCGTAGTGGGCCATTATCACGATATAGCCGTCGCTGTCACCCTTGCCGGGCAACGTGGCCACAACGTTGCTTTGGTTCGCCATATAGCCGTTGTAGGAAAGAGGGAAATCCTGAAACTCGACGTTCAGGCGGCCGTTGCCGACCCGGACGAACTCGTTGAAGATCCAGCGACGAGCCGCACCAATGCCAAATGTCTCCGATTGAGTATCGCTGAAGGCATTGCGCGTGCCGAACTCCTGAAGCCGGCGGACATAGGCCGTCAATTGTTGCTGGGACACCTCGGCGATAAGCCTGTCAATGCCCGGATCGACGGCCGGCACGACATCGCTCACCGGGTCCGTCACCAGCTCGCCGGCCGCATTGGGAACCAGCAATTCAGGGGTGGCCGCCGGCGGGGTAGGGATGACCAACTCCTGCTGCGGCTTCAGCAGGCTGCACCCGGAGAGGGCAAGCAACAGGATAATGATGAATAACAAACGGCTAAGTGGTTTCGACACCGGCTACCCTGAACAAGAATCATTTTGATTTGGCGACGGCAAGGATAACCAATTTAACGACGGGATGCACACACCCTGATCCAGGTCTAACCTAATGAGAGTTTGAAACGGCCTCATCCGCGGATTCACCGATGAACGGCCGACGGCGGGACATCACGTACAGGGATATCGCCGCGGCCGACATCACCAGCAGGCCAAGCGCGGTGATGGCCATGCCGGTCCTCAGGCTGGCCGGCCGATAGTAAAACTCGACCTCATGCACCCCAGGCGGCACAAAGACGCCGCGGAAGAGACCATCAACCCGTTCTATAGTCGCCGGACGGCCGTCGATGGTCGCCTCCCAACCGGGATAGTAGGCATCGGTCAGGACGAGCAGGACGTCGCGGTCGCTCTCGGCAAGCAAACGGATCGCTTCCGGCGAGTAATGGATTATCTCCACAATGCCAAGGCCGTCGCCTGAGGGTTCAGGCCCGGCAGGTGATCCGGCGATGACCGCCGAAGCTCGCGGGTCAAAATCGGGATCGGCCATCAGGGCGACGGCTTCATCGACTCCGGCCGCCTGCGCGCCCCCTGTCCACCGCCAATCATGGACGATGAACGCGCGTGGCTGGGCGTCGAGGTTCTCGTAGATCTTCACATCCCCGGAATGGATCAACCGGTACGGAGCGAAAGTCAGCGGCTGATAGGTATCGTCGCGCGCGTCCACCAGCGTCAGGGCGCTCACCGCGCAATCGACCGCGGGATCGGCGCATGGCTGAAGGACGATAGCGGCGGCCGTAGCCGGTTGGGCAAACGGCAGGCGGTACAGGTGCAGGGGTGGATCCGCCTGTTCGACCTCGGCCGAGGCGACCAACCACTCAGATGACAGCTGCTGGACATCGCCATCGATCGTCGTCACTTCAACCGGCGGCGGCATCACCCCGGCGAGCATCCACAACTCCGTGGCCTCAAATGGCGGCACCTCGGCCACCGCCACCGGCTCGTCGCCCAGCGTCACCGGATGTTGCCGGTCGAAGAACACCCCCTCGCGCCAGATGTCGCCCGTCTTGTCGGTGATGAGGAAGCGGCCGTTGAACAGGCTCAGCCATTTCGCGTCGGGGGCGGCCGTGAGATATTCGCGCAGGCGACCGTCGGTTGTCGCGCTGCCCGCCGGCAAAATCAGACTCATCAGCCGGGAATAGGCGCGCATGGGCAGGATGCCGCCATCGAAGCCGTCGATAGCCGGTGCGTGGGTGATCATCGACAGATTGGGCGATAGGACCTCCTTGTTTTTCACGGCCACGATATAGTCGTAGATCGCCTCTTCGGGCAACTGGTCGGCATAGATAGATTTGATCTCGGCCGTGTCGCCAGGATCAAAAAATATCTCCGACAGGCTGAGGAAGCGGTCGGACGGGGTCGGGCAGGGTTCGTCGGGAATAACGCAAGTGCCCAGCGCGATGAGGCGAGCCTGCGGCGGCCGCAGGTCAAACCAGGCCTCCGGTGTGGTCAATTGGTT
The DNA here is from genome assembly GCA_018058545.1 of Promineifilum sp. GTDB lineage: Bacteria > Chloroflexota > Anaerolineae > Promineifilales > Promineifilaceae > Promineifilum. The sequence continues at coordinate 66,485 of JAGOZU010000004.1, forward strand.
ATAGGGCAGCCCCCGCGAGCCTAGCCACAAGACGGCCGCGCCCAGAAGAAGCAACTCGACCGTCGCCGACCGCGCGCGCGCCAGCGGGCCATTGAGGATCACGCTCAGGAACAAGGCAGCCAGCACGAACTCGATGGCCCAACCGAGGAGGGCTATCGTCGCGGGTCGCTCAAAGGGGGCTTCCGCGCCAACCGGGACAACGGCCGCCAGCCATCCGGCGGCGTAACCCCAGACAACCAATAAACCGAAGCCTACACCCGCGACAATCAGCGGCCGGATCAGTTCCTGCCGCGCGACCGAATCCCCATTCGACCGATCGCTATCCACATACCACCGCAACCGCTGCCAACCATACCCGGCCAGCAGGGCGACCCCGAGCGTGGCCGGCGCCAGCCAGCGCGCGGGAGCGCGAAACAGATCGAAACCGGGCAAGCGGCCGAGCAGATAGTAGATGGGGGTGAATCGTCCCAACGCCAGGATTAGGCCGAAGACGACTAGCGCCAGCCACGGCCGCACCTCTGGATTACGCCGCCAACTCCACGCCCCCACGACGGCCAGCGCCAGTCCCGTCAGCGGCAGGAATGCCACGTATTCGGTAAAAAGCGGCGAGCCATAGCCCGGCAGCAGGGCGCGCGTCAGGTGCAGCGGATTCCAGGAGAAGGACAGGACTTCGTTGAGAGGCAGGCCGCCCTGGCGACTGGAGAGGCCGGTTAATTCCAGGGTCGGCAGCAATTGAATGGCGGCCAACATCGCCGCCAGCCCCACCGCGATCGGCAAAACGGCGCCAAGCCCTATCAGGCGCCGAGATCGCCCCGCCCTCATACTCGGCAGTTCCTGGGTGACCCACACCGCCAGCCAGAGGGCGACGGCGACCCCGCTGATGAACACAGTTTGTGTGTGCCCGGCCAGGAGTTGCAAGGCGAACAACGCTCCAACCGCCAATGCAGCGGCAACTGTCGAGCGCCATGACCGCGACACCCCGGCCGGCGCGACCAGAGGCGACAACGCCACGAAAAGCCACGGCAGCCAGGCCAGTCCCTGAAGCTGATTGATATGCTCGACCTGGGCCGTCAGGTAGCCGCCAAGAGCGAAGAGCGCGGCGGCCACCAGCGCCGCTATTCGACCCAAACCCAACGTCCGCTGTGCGGCCCAATACGTCCCGCCGCCGGCGATGGCCAAGTGGATCAGAATGGAGGCGCCGGCAGCATAGGGCGTCCGTAACAACAGCCACACCGGCCAGTTGAGGGGATAGAAGAAGCCCACCTGACTATTGGCCAGAAACGGCGCACCCATGAAGATGTCGGGGTTCCAAAGAGGGATTCGGCCGGCGCGCAGGGCATCGGCCGCCGCTTGCCAATAGGGGTAGAAATACAGGAAGGTATCGCCGCGAGCCAGGATGAGATTGCTGAAAGCCATCTTGTTAAAAAACAACAGGATCAGAGCGATCAGCAACAGCGGCGCCCACACTCCGTAGCGCGCCCGCCCACGGCTAGTCATCCGTGTCCTCCGGTATGATTCGATACAGGTTCATGTCCGGTGCGTCGATCCCAGCGTCAAGCGGTTCAAGGCGGTATCCATTCTCCGACAGGCGGCGGATGATCGGCCGGGCGACGGCCGACGACGGCAGGGCGATGTAGCGCGGCGGCCCCTGCCCGGCAAAAACGCCCAGATCGGCCAGGAGCGCATCGGTATGGGGAAACCAGCTCACATAGACACGGCCGTCAAACAGTTGGTAATGCCATTGCCAACTGAACCAATGATCATACAGGACAGTGCCGTACGGGGCATCTTTCAGCAGCCGAGCCGTGGTCGCCGCGCCGCCGTCGGCATTGGGTCGGCCGCCTATGGGCAGCTGCCCGGCGCGAGCGGCGAGGGCGACCGGCAGTTGGGCGAGGGAGAGGACGACCAGCGTGGCAGCCATCGCCATCCGCAGCGGCCGCTTCCGCCGGGCTGCTCTCCATAATGACGACACGCATCCAGCGATCAGGATCGCCACCAGAGGGAAGACGGGCAGGAGATACCGATCCCAGACCGGGACAGCCCACAGCCAGTGCAACAGCAGATAGCCGAGGACAAAGAGACCCAGCATAATACCGGCCGCCCGATGAGACGGGTTCATAACCCAACCCTGGTTGGCAACCCGACCGCTATCTGCATGATTTTCAATCCGGCTATGAATTAACCCACCCGCCCCAAGCGCAATGGCCGCGCCAACCGCCATCGGCCGGCCCATCGCCATCAGCCACAATCGGGCATAATCGGCAAGCCGGGGCAACAACTCCCACGAGCGAACGAGGCGCACCCCGCCGATATTGGCCCATTGCAAGGCGACCGGCCCCCCGGCCATCGGCCGAGCCATCTGCCAGAGGAACAGGAGCGCAACAACCGCCAGAAACCCTGTGGCGGCGTGAGCATAATATTTGGCATCGCCCCCGGCAAGCCAAACGATCCCGATCAGCAGCGGAGCAAAAAGGAGGGCCTGGTACTTGGTCGCCAGAGCCAGCCCAAACAGAAGCCCCACCCAAAAAGCTGTCCAAAGGGGCGGGTGCCCTCCAACGTGGTTCGCAACCTGTCCTTCGATCCGACAGGCCCCATAGAGCGCGGCCAGCAGCCAGAAGGTCAACAAGGGGTCGCTAAAGGCCGTGGCGCTGAACTGCACGGCCAGCGGCGCGACAGCCACCAGCAGAGCGGCCGACACGGCGACAAGTAAATCGCCGGTCAAACGACGCGCGAGTTGCGCAGTCAGGGGAATGGTCAGGAGAGAGGCGATCAGCGACGGCATCCTGGCCGCCCATTCCACCGGGCCGAACAAGGGGTAGAAGAGGGCCTGGAGATAAAACAGGAGCGGTGGCTTGTCAACCGCCTGGGTCAGCAGAAGAGGGTCGCGCCAGACGGCGATCAGCCTGGCCCACCCGGCGAACAGCGCCTCATCGGCGTGGAACGTATTGGCGAACAGACCGTGGAAACGAAGCGAGGCTCCCAGCAGGCAAATAACCAACAGCCAGATTCGCCAGGGTCGGAACATAACAGTGAACCGCGACCGGCGGCCGCCCAGGCGTCGGTGGCGCTCAATCGACAAACCGGTACTTCAGCAGGTAATAGAGCGCCTTGGGCCCCTCGCGCCAGGGATTCAGTTTCTTGCCCTCGTCGAATTCGCGGCCGTTGTAGGAAATGGGCACTTCATAGATGCGATGCCCGCGCTTCAGCACCTTCGAGGTGATCTCCGGCTCGAATTCAAAGCCCTTGGAGCGCAAGGGAATATCGCGCACCACGTCGGCCCGAAAGACCTTGTAGCAGGTCTCCATATCGGTCAGGATCGTGTTGTATGTGATGTTGGTGATGAACGTCAGCAGCTTGTTGCCGACCATGTGCCAGAAGAACATCGTCTTGGTCGGGCCGCCGCGAAAGCGCGAGCCGTAGACGACGGCCGCCCGCCCTTCGACGATTGGCCGCAGCAGAGCGGGATAATCGCGGGGATCATATTCCAGATCGGCATCCTGAATCAGGAAGATGTCGCCCGTCGCGTTGGCGAAACCGGTGCGCACGGCCGCGCCCTTGCCCATGTTTTTCTCGTGCAGAATGACGCGAATCGAGTCACTGAGCGCCTCAATGCCCGGATACAGATCCCGGGTGCCGTCGGTTGAGCCATCATCGACGATGACGATTTCATCCGCTTCGTTAACAGCCAAAACCGCCTTGACGGCGGGTTCGACGGTTGAAAACTCGTTATAGACCGGGATAATGACCGAAACTTTCACGGTTGATTCCAGCTCCAATGGGCGCCGCGTCCGTCATAGATGACGACATGCTTCACCCCAAATTTGACTTATCCAGCCCGGCTGCCGCTTTTCGCCCGCGGCCGAGCAACCCGGGAATTATAACACCGGGTTGAGCCTGTTCCAACCGACGGCGAACCGGCGCTGACCCTTCTCCTTTTATTCGCTATAATCGACTTATTGTGCGTGAATCGCAATCAACCCGGCAGAGAAAATAATTATATGGATACACCGATCAAAAACCTGATTCTCGACATGGACGGCGTGTTATGGCGCGGAATGACCCCCATGCCCGGCCTTGTCGATTTTTTCAATGACCTCGATACGGCCGGGATCGGCTTTGTGCTGGCCACCAACAACGCCACCAAAACGGCGGTCATGTACTCCGAGAAGCTGAGCCGCTTCGGCGTCACCGTGCCCCCGGCGCAGATCCTGACTTCGGCCGAAGCTACCGCCGCCTATCTGGCCGAGCAATACGAACCCGGCGCGCCGATGTACGTCGTCGGGGCGCAGGGCCTGCATGACGCCATGCTCGATCAAGGCTTTCAGATCGTCACGCCGATCGATGCACGCGCCGGAATCAAGACCGCGGCCGTCGTCGCCGGCATGTCGTCCAATGTCACCTATGAAGATCTGGCGATGGCCTCCCTTTTGGTCAGTCGAGGCGTGCCCTTCTTCGGCACCAACCCCGATGTCTCCTTCCCCACCGAGATCGGCCCCTTGCCAGGCGCGGGCGCTTTTCTGGCGGTCATCACCACCGCCACCGGCGTCGAGCCGACGATCATCGGCAAACCAGGTCCTATTTTGTTTCATGAGGCGGTAAAACGGTTAGGCGGAGACGCGGCCGGGGTCGTCATGGTCGGCGACCGGCTATCGACCGATATTTACGGGGCCAAGGCGGCCGGCCTGCGGGCCATCCTCCTGCTCTCGGGCATATCGACCCGCGAAGAAGCCGAGGCGGGGCCGGTGCAGCCCGACTATATTTTTGCCGACATCACGGAACTGGCGTCCTTCCTGACCCGGGAGGCAGTCGTTGCCAAAGCCTGAGACCCCAATCCATCTCTACGACCTGGAGGCCGACGAACTGGCCTCGCTTCTGGCCCAGTGGGGCCAGCCGGCTTTTCGCGCCCGGCAGGTGTGGGAGTGGCTCTATCGTCACTACGCGGCCGACTTCGAGAGCATGACCAATTTACCCGGCCCGCTGCGCGAGCGTCTGGCGACCGAGACAACGCTGTCGATCGGCGAGATCGCCCTGGCCCAGCATTCGGCCGACGGCCGGACGAAGAAGGTGCTGTTCCGGCTGCCGGATGGCCAGTTCATCGAAACCGTGTTGATGCGCTACGAGAAACGCCGGACGCTATGCATCAGCACGCAGGCGGGATGCGCCATGGGTTGCGTCTTTTGCGCCACCGGGCAGATGGGGTTCATGCGCAATCTGACCGTGGCGGAGATCGTTGGCCAGGTCCTCTATTTTGCGCGCGAGCTGGCGGCCGAGAGCGACAGCGACGCAACCCACCCGGTCACCAACATCGTCATGATGGGCATGGGCGAGCCGCTACACAACTATAACCACACCCTGGCTGCCCTCGACCGTCTGACCGACCCGACCGGTTTCAACCTGGGGGCACGCAAGATCACCATCTCGACCGTGGGTCTGGTTCCGGCCATCCGGCGATACGCCGATGAGCAACGCCAGACGCCATTGGCGGTCTCCCTGCACGCGGCCACGGACGAGGAACGCAGTCGTCTCATGCCGGTGAATCGTCGCTGGTCCATCGGCGAACTGATGGATGCCTGCCGCTACTACGTCGAAAAGACGGGACGACGCATGACGTTCGAGTGGGCGCTCATCGCCAACGAAAACGACACCGAGGAACAGGCGCACAAATTGGGGGAGCTGCTGCGGGGAATGCTCGGCCACGTCAACCTGATCCCGCTCAACCCGACCGCCGGCTACGGCGGCAAGCCGTCCTCTCCCGAGCAGGTCGCCCGATTCCAGGAGGTCCTGTCATCGTATGGCGTGACCAGCACGGTGCGGGTGCGGCGGGGGATCGATATTCAGGCCGGGTGCGGGCAGCTAAGGGACAGACACCTCAACGACGTCGGGCGAGTCGCCTAACACCCACCCACGTACCAGCACGGGTCATCCTGCGCGCCGTTGATTCTCACCTCGAAGTGGAGATGGGGCCCCGATGAGTTGCCGGTGTTGCCCGTGCGGCCGATGACGTTGCCCTGATACACGATCTGGCCCGGAACCACGTTGATGCCGCTCAGGTGGGCGTAGAACGTCTCATAGCCGTTGCCGTGATTGACCACGATCAGGTTGCCATAGCCGTAGATATTCCATCCGGCAAAGGTCACCGTGCCCGTGTCGGAGGCGACGACGGCCGTGCCTTCGCCCAGGGCGATGTCGATGCCCGGATGCCCATACCAGAAATACTGGGTGAAGTTGCGTGAATTGACGGGATAGATGAACGTACCCGTGCCGACGATGAGCGGAGCCACGCCGCCCGAGGAACTCCCGCGAACGGACGCCAACGTCGGCGGCGTCCAGACGAAGACTTCGCGCACCGCGCCGGGAACCAGGATCTGCGTCTCGGGATAGAGCCGATAGGGGAATTCCAGGTTGTTCGGCGCATAGCCGACGATGGTGTCAACCGGCACCCCATATTGGGCGGCGATGCTGTCCAATGTCTCGCCGGGTTGAACATCATGCAGCACGCCATCGATGGGCAGGATGACGAGATCGATGCCGGTTTGCAGGAGGCTCGACTCCTGGCTCAGGAGCGGGTTGCCACCCAGCAGGGTCGTCGCCTGGATGCCGAATTTGTCGGCGATCCCGTTGGGGGTGTCGCCGCGTACGACGCGATAGACGACGAAATCGTGCTCCGGTTTATGGCCGACGAAGGTCAGGGGGACCGAAGCGGGCGCCAGAGCCACATCGACGATGACGGGGGCCTGCGCCACCTGCTGAGGCGCATCCGCGGGCGCGTCTGACGGGGCCGCCTCGCCCTCCGTGGACGCAGCGACCGCCACGGCCGGAGCCGCGGGCGACATCGCCCCGCTATCGGTGGCGGCGGCCTGTTTCGCCACTCCGAACTGCCATCCCAGAACGATCAGCCCCACGATGACAATCAGCACAACGTACCCGGCCAGGTGCGGTCGGGCGTCGCGGGAGGGAACCGGTTTCTCTTCTTGCATACCGGGAATGGATGCTACCTCGAGGATTGAGGAATCGCAATGGCCCGCCGGCGTATTCGGCCGGCTTCTCTAGAATCGCTTATACAAAAAAAGTCTACAGATTTCACACATTTTCAGGGATACATCCATGAAAAGACGTGTCATCTGTAGACAATTTCGCGATTGGTTGGAGGCAGGTCGGCGTACCCGCCCATCCCTCAGAGACGCGGGCGTATTAGCCCATGTCCTTGGTCAGCGTTTCCAGGAACTCGTAATTCGTCTTAGTGGCGCGCAAACGCTGCATGACGGCCGCGGTGGCGCTGCTGATGTCGTAGCCGGGCGTATCCATCAGGTGACCCAACATGCGACGCATGGTGTAGACGCGCTGCAACTCGTCGGCCGACATGAGCAGTTCCTCGCGCCGGGTGCTCGACCGCTCGATGTCGAAAGCGGGGAAGATGCGGCGTTCCTGCAGGCGACGGCTGAGCATAAGCTCCATGTTGCCGGTGCCCTTGAACTCCTCATAGATGACGTCATCCATCCGGCTGCCCGTGTCGACCAGCGTCGTGGCAATGATCGTCAGGCTGCCGCCAAATTCCAGATTTCGCGCCGTTCCAAAGAACCGCTTGGGGGGATAGAGCGCGCCGGGATCGAGACCGCCGGAAAGTGTGCGGCCGCTCGGCGGCACCGTCAGGTTATAGGCGCGAGCCAGTCGGGTGATGGAGTCGAGCAAGATCACGACATCGCGACCGGATTCAACCAGCCGCTTGGCGCGCTCCAGGGCCATCTCGGCCACGCGGCAATGATTCTTCACCGGCTCGTCGAATGTTGAGCTGACGACTTCGCCCTGCGTCGAGCGTTCCATGTCCGTCACTTCTTCCGGGCGCTCGCCGATGAGAACGACCATGAGATGAATTTCGGGGTAGTTCTCCGAGATACCGTTGGCGATCTCCTTGAGAACCGTCGTCTTGCCGGCCTTGGGCGGCGATACGATGAGGCCACGCTGGCCACGGCCGATCGGCGTGATGAGGTCGATCAGGCGGGTGGACAGGATGTGGGACTTCGTCTCCAGCTTGAGCTTCTGATCGGGGAAGATCGGCGTCAGGGACTCGTAGCGCACCCGATTCTTGAGGTATTCCGGGCTCATCCCGTTGACCGCTTCCACCCGAAGCAGGCTATAGTATTTCTCGTTGTCCTTGGGCACGCGCACCTGGCCATAGACCATGTCGCCGGTCTTTAGCCCAATGCGGCGGATCTGCGAATTGGAGACGTAGATGTCGTCCTTGCTGGGCAGATACGACCCTGACCTGAGAAAGCCCATCGTCTGCTTGTCGTCTTCAACGATCTCAAGGACGCCGCCGCGGAAATGAAACCCGCCCGATTCAGCGTCGGCTTGCATAATTCGGAAGACGAGGTCCTGCTTCTTCATCGTGGTGTATCCGGGTATCTTCATATCCCGGCCGATGTCGCGCAGTTCACTTAATTTCTTGCTTTCTAAATCACCGATGTCCATACATTTCTTCTCTTTGGCAACTATCGCGTATGACGATATGCAATGATGCTGTTTCTTCTCTTCAATTGGGAATGCAGCTTGTGAAAATTGGCTTGTCCATGCCCATGCTCATACCCATGCCCATCCGGATAATGCGGGCCAATCCCTGTTTATGTAAACAAAAGCGGCTCCCACTGACGATTCACGTCAGTGGGTTATACAAATAATGATAAGCAGGGGGTTCAAGTCAAGCGGATTGATAGAAAAATCGCTATTCAGTTTATATCGATTGAGGGAGATAACCCCCACAACGCGATTAATATTCGGCGGGACGAGCAAAGTATAGCATGTCACTCCCATCCGGTCAACAGGCCGCCGAACCTCTGCAGGGCATTTCCAAAGTCAGAGCAAAGCGAGGGACATGGTGAGTTTTGCGTCAAACACACGTTGGGCAAATGCAAGATTGGTGAAGCCCAACTTGCTAACCAGGCCGATGATGAAGTTATTCAACG
>JAGOZU010000026.1 GCA_018058545.1 Promineifilum sp.
ACAAAATGTCACCGCTTCTGCCACCCGACGCGCCCCCTGCTTTTCACCTCCTGGCCAAACCGACCGGCGCCACCTGTAATCTCGACTGCGCCTACTGCTTCTTCCTGTCCAAGGAGATGCTCTATCCTGGCAGTCGCTTCCGCATGGCCGATGAGCTACTGGAAACCTACATCCGCCAACTCATCGAGGCTCATCGGACGTCTCATGTCATCATCGCCTGGCAAGGGGGCGAGCCGACATTGATGGGCGTCGACTTCTTCCGGCGCTCCGTCGAGCTGGCCGAGAAGTATCGCCGACCGGGGATGACTTTCGAGTATACGATCCAGACCAACGGCACGCTGCTCAATGACGAATGGGGCGAGTTCCTGGCCGCCAATCGTTTCCTGGTGGGCATCAGCATCGACGGTCCGCGAGCGATGCACGACCTGTATCGCTATGACAAGGGGGGCGGGCCGACCTTCGACAAAGTCATGCGCGGCCTGGATGTGCTGAAACGGCATGGCGTGGACTGGAACATCCTGTGCACCCTGCACCGGACGAATGCCGAACGGCCGTTGGAGATCTACCGTTTCTTTCGCGACGACCTGGGGGCTGAGTTCATGCAATTTATCCCTATCGTCGAGCGACTGACGCCGGAAGCCGCGGGCGAGATTTGGGCTTCATGGCGTGATCGGCCGCTGTATACCCAGTCCGGTGACCGGGTGACCGAGCGATCGGTGACGGCCGAGCAGTACGGCCGCTTCCTCAGCGTCATCTTTGACGAGTGGGTGCGGCGCGATGTTGGCCGGGTCTATGTGCAGATGTTCGATGTGGCCCTGGCCAACTGGGTAGGGGCGCCATCGAGCCTGTGCATCCACTCCGAAACCTGCGGCACGGCCTTGGCCATGGAGCATAACGGCGATGTCTATTCCTGTGATCATTTTGTCGAACCCGCCTATCGGCTCGGCAATATCAACCAGGAGCATCTCATCGAGCTGGTGGCTTCGGACAGGCAGCGCCAGTTCGGCCGGGACAAGTACGAGCGCTTGCCCGCCTACTGCCTCGCCTGCGATGTCCGCTTCGCCTGTCATGGCGGCTGTCCCAAGGACCGTTTCATCGCCGCGCCGGACGGGGAGCCGGGACTCAACTACCTTTGCTCGGGATACAAGCAGTTCTTTCACCACATCAGCGAGGCCATGGATTTCATGGTTGGTGAACTGCGCTGGAATCGCCCGCCGGCCAATGTGATGAATTATATGGCTCGCAAGGACGCCAAACTCCACCAGCTACTTCGTGATGCGCTAAACAAGCCCGGTTGACCAAAGGTCCGCGTCACCACAAATAAACCCGATTGATTCCGCCCAATTCAATAATTTTGCTATGATCGGGGAATGTCTACTGCAACCACCTCTGCTCATCCCATGCGGCGGCTGTCGCAATACGCCGGCCAATACAACCACCGCATCCTGCTGACCACCCTCTACTCCATTCTCAACAAGATCTTCGATCTGGCCCCGCCGGTGCTTATCGGCATGGCCGTCGATGTCGTCGTCTCTCGGGAGGATTCCGTCCTGGCTCGTTTCGGCATCGTCGACGTCACCCATCAGCTTATCGGCGTCGGGCTGATCACGGCCGTCCTCTGGGGTTTCGAATCGCTTTTCGACTACCTCAAGGCTGTCGGCTGGCGTAACCTGGCCCAGGATATCCAGCACGACTTGCGACTGGACACCTATGATCATGTCCAGCGGCTTGATATGGCTTATTTTGAGGAGCAGAGCACCGGCGGCCTGATGTCCGTCCTTAACGATGACGTCAACCAGCTGGAACGCTTCCTCGACATCGGGGCTAACGAGATCATCCAGCTTGTCACCACCATCGTCGTCGTCATCGGCGGCTTTGCCATCACCGCGCCGTCAGTCACCTGGTTGACCATCCTGCCCATCCCGTTCATCGTCTACGGCTCGCTCAAGTTCCAGCAACGGCTGGCGCCACGCTACGCGGCCGTTCGCGAGCAGGTTGGCATCCTCAACAGCTTTTTGTCCAACAACCTCAGCGGCATCGCTACCGTCAAGAGCTATACGGCCGAGGCGTATGAGGTCGGCCGGGCTTCTGTCGAAAGCGACCAATATCGCCAACGTAATACGGCCGCCATTCGTCTCAGTTCGGCCTTCGTACCCATCATCCGCATGTTCATCATGGCCGGGTTTATCGCCATCCTGATCTTTGGCGGCCTGCTGGTCATCAACGGCAAGCTCAATATCGGCATCTACAGCGTGCTCGTCTTCATGACCCAGCGCCTGCTCTGGCCCCTAACCCGCCTGGGCGAGACGCTCGACCTTTACCAGCGGGCCATGGCCTCCACCGGCCGCATCTTCCGCCTGCTGGATGTGAAGCCCAAGGTGATCGAAGGCACGACCCGACTCCCGTCGCGCGTTCGCGGCGAAGTCGTCTTCGAGGATGTCAGCTTCCGCTACCAGTGGCGCGATTATGAAGGCTATTCCGACCGCCGACCGCGCGTGCTGCGCGACCTCTCCTTTCGCATCCCGGCGGGCACCACGGCGGCCATCGTCGGCTCCACCGGCTCGGGCAAGACGACCGTCGTCAAGCTGTTGTTGCGCTTCTACGATGTCGAGGCCGGTCGGATTTGCCTGGACGGCCATGATATACGCGACCTGACTTTCGACGATTTGCGCGGCTCCATCGGCCTGGTCAGCCAGGATGTATTCCTGTTCCACGGCAGCGTGCGCGAAAATATCGCCTACGGCACGTTCAACGCCACCCTTGACGAGATCGTCGCCGCCGCCCGAACGGCCGAAGCGCATGATTTCATTATGGAGTTGCCCGACGGCTACGACACCATCGTCGGTGAGCGCGGCCAGAAACTGTCCGGAGGGCAGCGCCAGCGCATTTCCATCGCTCGCGCCGTCCTCAAGGACCCGCCGGTGCTCATCCTGGACGAAGCCACGTCCTCCGTGGACAACGAGACCGAGGCTGCCATCCAGCGCTCGATGGAGCGCATCTCGAAGGGACGCACGATGATCGTCATCGCTCATCGCCTGTCCACTGTGCGCAATGCCGATCGAATCTTCGTGCTGGAAAACGGCGAGCTGCGCGAGCAGGGAACCCATATCGAATTGGCTGTGGCCAATAAAGGAATCTACGCCTCCCTGTGGCGTGTTCAGACCGGCGAGGTCTGAGCGCACCTATTCGTAGCAGACGACTGATAAAATAAAAGGCCTCGATCGATATCGAGGCCTTTTTAATTGGCGGTTCGGTGGCGGGAATTAGGGTTTTATTTGTTCAGTAATTCGGCCGCCAACTCAACCACGTGGTCGGCCGTCAGCCCCAGGTTCTCGAAGACGATCTTGCCGGGAGCCGACGCCCCGAAGCGATCCAGCGCCAGGATTCGGCCGCCATCGCCCGTCCAGCGGTGCCAGCCCTGCGAGATACCGGCCTCCACCGCCAGCCGCGGCTTGATATCGGGCGGCAGAACCTCATTGCGGTATGCCTCGTCCTGATCCTCGAATAGCTCCCAGCTGGGGAAGGACACCAGTCTCACGGCCGTGCCTTCGGCTGCCAGCCGTTCCCCGGCCTTGACGATGAGCGATACCTCGGAGCCGGTGGCCATCAGGATGATCTCCGGCCGTCCTTCGCCCAGGTCAGCCAACACGTAAGCTCCCTGTTTCAAACCTTCGGCCGCAGCATAGACCGAGCGATCCAGTGTGGGCACGGCTTGCCGCGTGAAGGCCAGCGCGGTGGGGCGGTGGCGGTTGGCGATGGCCACCTTCCACGCCTCGCGCACTTCGTTGGCGTCGGCGGGCCGGATGAAGAGCAGGTTGGGGATGGCCCGCAACGCGGCCGCCTGTTCGACCGGCTGGTGGGTGGGGCCGTCCTCGCCCACGCCGATGCTGTCGTGGGTGTAGACGTAGATCGATCCCAGATGGGACAGCGCGGCCAGCCGAATGGGCGGCCGCATGTAATCGGAAAAGACCAGGAAGGTCGCCCCAAAGGGAATGATTCCGCCATGATAGACCAGCCCATTGACGATAGCCCCCATTGCATGCTCGCGCACGCCGAAATTGACGTTGCGCCCCGCCGGATCATCGCCAAAGGAGGGAATGCCTTTGAGCCAGGTGTCGGTCGAAGGCGCGAGGTCGGCCGAGCCGCCGAACAACTCGGGCAGTTTGGCCGCCAGCTCGTTGAGCACCTTGCCCGATGAGGCTCGCGTAGCCATGCCCTTTTCATCGGCCGGGAATACGATCAGGCCATCATCCCAACCGGCCGGCAGTTCACCGGCCAGACGGCGCATCAGTTCGGCCGCTTCCTGGGGATAGGCAGCCTTGTAGGCGTCGAATTTGGCGTTCCAGGCCGCTTCCTGTTCTGCGCCGATGGTTTGCGCCTGGCGGTAGAAACTGAGCGAATCCTCGGGTATATAGAAGCGCGGCTCGATCGGCCAGCCCAGGGCCTCTTTGGCTCCGTTCAGTTCGGCATCGCCGGGCGGTTCGCCGTGGGCTTTGGCGGTGCCGGCCCGCGTGGGCAGGCCGTAGCCGATCGTGGTTCGCACGACGATCAGGGACGGCCGCGGGTCTTCCTTGGCGGCCGTGATAGCTCGATCGATGCCGGCAACATCCTGACCATCGAACACGTACTGCACGTGCCAGCCGTAAGCCTCGAATCGCTTGCCGCGGTCTTCCGTGAAGGTTATATCCGTCGAGCCTTCGATGGATATATGATTGTCGTCATACAGATAGATGAGCTTGCCCAACCGCAGGTGCCCGGCCAGCGAGGCCGCCTCGGAGGATACGCCCTCCATCAGATCGCCGTCGGTGACGATGGCGTAGGTATGGTGATCGATGATGTCATGGCCGGGACGGTTGAATGTCGCCGCCAGATGGGCCTCGGCCATCGCCATCCCCACACCGTTGGCGAACCCTTGCCCCAGCGGGCCGGTGGTTGTTTCCACGCCCGGCGTCATCCCGAATTCGGGGTGGCCCGGCGTCCTGCTGCCCCATTGCCGAAATTGTTTAATATCGTCCAGCGACAGATCGTAGCCGGTCAGGTAAAGCAGGCTGTACAGGAGCATTGAGCCGTGGCCGCCGGACAGCACGAACCGGTCGCGGTTGGCCCAATGCGGGTTGGTTGGGTTATGACGCAAGTGGCGCGTCCAGAGGGCATAGGCCATCGCCGCGTCGCCCATCGGCAAGCCGGGGTGGCCGGAGTTGGCTTTTTGAATGGCATCAGCCGACAAAAACCGGATGGTATTGATGGCCTGATCTTGTAATTGTTTGGTTTCTTGCATGATATGTTACTCAAAATAATGGACTGGTAGTGAATTGGCCCCTACTCCCATTCTTCATGGAAAATGCCTTCCTTGTCGATGCGACGAAAGGTGTGGGCGCCGAAGAAATCGCGCTGGGCCTGGATCAGATTGGCCGGCAGACGCTCCGATCGCATCGCGTCGAAGTAGGCCAACGTGGAGCCGATAGCCATCATGGGAATGCCCAGATCGATCCCCGCCTTGACTACCTCGCGCCATTTGGTCTGACGGTCCAGTAAAGCTCGCGCAAAGGTTTCGTCGAGATACAAATGGGGCAAGTCCGGCTGCTGTTCGGCCGCGTCGGCGACGTCATCCAGGAGCGCTGCCCTGATGATACACCCGGCGCGCCAGATACGCATGATGGAGGCGATATTCAGGCTCCAGCCATATTCTTTGGATGCCGTTTGCAGCAGGTCGATGCCCTGGGCGTAGACAGTGATCTTGCCGGCATAGAGGGCCGCCTCGGCTGCCGCCACCAGCTCGTCGGTATCACCGGTATAGGTCTGCGTCCCGCCCAATGACTTGGCGACGGCCGTGCGCTTGTCCTTCCCGGCCGAGACCACACGCATGACGACGGCCGAGTCGATCGTGGGGGTTGGCGCACCGATCTCCAGCGCGTTCTGGCTTGTCCAGCGGCCGGTTCCCTTTTGCCCGGCCTCGTCCAAGATCAGATCGACCAGCGGCTTGCCCGTTGCTTCGTCGATATGGCGCAATATTTTGCCGGTTATTTCGACCAGATAGGAGCGCAGTGGGCCTTCGTTCCAGCGTTCGAAGATGCCGGCCAGGGTGGCGTTGGACAGACCAACCCCGCGATGGAGCAGGTCATAGATTTCGGCGATCAGCTCCATGTCGCCGTATTCAATGCCATTATGGACCATCTTGACATAATGACCTGCGCCCTCCGGCCCCATCCAGGCCACGCACGGCTCACCATCGTCGGCCTTGGCGGCGATGGCGCGAAGCATCGGCCGCACGTGCTCCCAGGCCGCCACAGAGCCGCCGGGCATCAGGCTTGGCCCCCAGAGCGCGCCGCTCTCGCCGCCGGACACCCCCATGCCGATGAAGTGGATGCCCTTGCTCTCCAGCTCTTTGGCACGCCTGGTGGTTTCGACGAAGTAGGAGTTGCCGCCGTCGATCACGATGTCGCCGGGCTGCAGGTGGCTCACCAGGGAATCAATGGCGGTATCGACAGGCGCGCCGGCCGGCACCATCATCAAAATGATGCGTGGCGTCGATAGCGACTCGACCAGTTTGGCCGGCGTCTCCGCCAGATCGACTGAAACGCCCTGCGGCAGATGGGGGTGGGGGTCGTAGCCGATGGCCGGATAGCCATTACGCTCGAAATTGAGGGCCAGACTGCGGCCCATGACGCCCATTCCCATAATGCCCAGCGCATATTGCTTTTTCATCATTTTCTCCACGGTAGTAAGGATGACTCGCCCCAGCAAGGACGCGATTACTATGAATCGTTTATACGACGGGCTTGTTAGATTCTTCTTAGAAAACGGCCTGGCGGATGGATGGTGGAGGCAATTCCAGCGTCGCTAACCGCTCCTGTAATTCTCCCACACGCTGTTGGGCTTCGGCCGTGAGAATGACTTGCTCTTCCAGCAGCGACATCATCTCGTTCAGCTCAGCCTCGTAACGCCCGATCTGCTCCACAGCCAGTCGGTTGAACTCGTTTTGCTGGGTCACATAATGGTCCACGTACCAGCGGGAGGCGATGTTGTTCCAGGCGGTGCGAAACCAGACGATGAGCGGCCCCAACAGAGGAACCTGGGAGGCGAAGGGTTTTTCCTGCAGCGCGGCCGCGGCCGATAAGCGACCCAACGCTTCCGAATCGATCGCATCGTGCCGCGCGACCGCCTGCAGATTCGCCAGAACGGCCACCGCTGTTTGCTGCTCCTCCAGCGAGATGGGTCCAGCGCCTTCTCGCTCGCGCGCCGACCAGATCTCCGGCAGCCGTTGCCTCGTCGCCAAACAGGCCAGTCCGGCCGCTCGTCTCTCAACCGGATTGAGATGATTCAGCCAGGCTGTTTCCTCGCCCGGGATCACTGCGGTGATTTCCTCGATAGGGAGGTGCTTCAACAGATAGCGCCACCGGCTACAATGATAGCGATAAAGAGTGGTGACGTTGTCCTGGCCGGCCGCAGTCGGATCGGAGCAAATGCTCGTCGTCACCGGCAGGGGAGCCACGCGATAGCCGGCTCGCGTCGCGCGCGCGCGCAGGTCGGCATCCTCGAAGGCGAACAGTTCCTCATCCAGTGGCCCGATTCGTTCGAACAGATCGTGCCGGACGGCCATCACCGCGCTACCGGGGGGTCGGACTGCCGCCTCATTGGGAAGCCAAAGGTTGCGGTCGACGATCCCGATGTCGGGATCGTGGGCAATAATTGCCTCGATGGTCGCCAGGCAGTCGGGTGGGAGGATGACGCCGGAGTCGAGTAACAGAACCAGGTCGGTGGTCAGGCTACTCAACGCGGTATTGATACTCGCGGCGAATCTCAGGTTGCCACCACTTTCCCAAACTCGCACTTGGGGATAATGCTCGCGAACGAAAGCCGCCGAATCATCCACTGAACCGAAATCCACCAGCAAGACGCTCTCCGGCGGCCGTGTCTGCGCGAAGAGCGCGCTCAGGCATTCCTCCAGGCAGGCGCGGCCGTTCCGGTTGGCGATGATGGTGGCGACGGTCAGGCTGGCCATGCGATCACTCCCTGAGGCTCTTCACCGGCTGATCTGCATTAACGTCCCACATGGGGGAAGAAGTTCTGTTCTGTGCCCACAAAGACCGTGAATTCCCGGGTGTTGTTACCCTCATTGGTTTCGGCGATAGCGTTAGCGGGATCGACCACCACAAAGATGCGGTGCCATCCCGCGATGACGCCGTTCCACGTGACGCTGACGGGGCCATTATCGCCACAGCCGGCCAGATTGATCGACTGATCGCCGCCGATCTGGACGCCGCCCTGGGCTGGATTGCCCAGATAGAAGCGTACCACCGCCGGTCCTGTCTTGGCGGCCAGATTACCGGCGTTGCCGATATCGACGGTCAGTTGCAACGAGAGAGGCGTCCCAGCATAGATGGGCGAGCCCGGATAGGTCGAGACGGCGTAGGGGAGGAAATCGACAGCCTGGGTGACGGCCCCCGTATAGGTCGCGAAATTTTGCCCCATTTCAGAGATTAGCTTGGTCTTTGTGTTGAACAGCCAGCCGTTGGAATTCTCGGGGCTATCATAGTCCAGGCTATACCAGGACCACGATTGGACCAGGCGATAGCCGTCGGCCGGATAGCCGATTACAGGGTCGGTTGCGACAGTCATGTAATCAAATGTGGCGTTCATGAACGCGTTAACCCGCGGCGTACCGAAGTCATATCCCTCCGCATCCATATAGTCGGGCGGTAATAGGATGCCGAACTCGGTTACGTGGAGCGGTGTATTGCCATACCCTCGTGATTTCATCCAGTTGCGGAAGCGGACGATCCTCTCCTTGAAAATCTGCATATTGTCATGGTCTTTGAGAGCGATGGATTCCCCTACGAAATTGTCGATGCCGGGAGGGAGTTCGGCGCCATTTGGGCCTACCTCATCGATGATAAAGTTGTGGATGCTCCAGGCATCGACCGGCATCCCGTTGCCGTACTGCCGGCGGTAGCTATCCAGGATCATGTCCAGATATAGTAAGCGAACCGGCGTCGGCTGGACGATAGTCCCGGCGATGATCTGGGCAGTCGGATCGATGCCCTTGATCAGGTAATAGAGATCGTGGTAAGCGGTGGCATAGACGTGAGGCTCAAGATCGTCCTGGTATTTTCTCCGATCCGGTTCGTTCCCAATCAGCCATCTCGCACCTGGGCTAGCGAGGATGGCATCCTTAACTTGTTGGTCGCTTAGCTCAATTCCATCAACGTGGACGAGATATCCATTATCACCGACCTGTTTCAAGCGAAATGTCGGCAAAAATTCAAGGCCGGCAGGCTGGGCGTATGCTTTTCTCGGAAAATAATTGGAATAATAGCCGAGGCGTAGTGGGTCCGTGTTAAGCCCAACGAACCCCTTGGTTGGAAGCGACACTGAGTTGACCCCGTAGCGGCACAGCCTGGACAAGTCTGCCTGCGAGGCGGCCGTTTCAGCTTTATCGACGGCAGGGCGAGCCTGGGCAACGCTGGCGACAAGCAACGCGCCAAGTATCATGATCAGACAACAACTGACCCGGACCAGATGCATGGTTCGGCTTTCATTCATATCAAAAAAGTCTCCATTATCATTTGATTGATTATTTTAGTTAGCGTTGGCGGGCTACCCCGCCAGGGGCAGGGCGGGCGCCAGAGGCTGTTGTTCCGGCAGCCATTCCCAGGTCGCGTCCAGATTGATGAGGCCTTCTTTCTGCTCCACGCCGTCATCGGTCACCTGAAAGCTGTAGGCGGCCTCGTGATAATCATAGGTGACGGGTTCGACGCTATGATGAGCGGAGACGGAAATCTGATAGCGTCCCGCCACCAGCGGCAGCCGGTGAATATCATAGCGAACCACGCCTTCACCCTCGACGACGCCGAAGGCCATTTCGCCCGTGCGCGTGTTTGACCCGGCGATATGGATCCCGTCGAGCGTGTGGATAGCCAGTCTAAACTCGGGCTCATCGATCGGTTCATGGGCGATGTAGTAAATTTCAACAGCCAGAAAATCGCCCGTGCCGAACACGGTTGCTTCCCCACCGGCTTCGTTCACCAGCCGGACATCGGTGATTTGTATCTGCTGCGTTCCCCACCGTTGAAACTCGCTAGCTTCGTTGGCGACCGCCAGCCGGTCACCGACCTGTTGAAAGACGCTATCGCTATAATGGGCCAGCACATGTTCCGTCAGACCGACCATGCGCACCTCACCGCGGTCCAGCCAGACGACATCGCTGCACAGATGGCCCACGCTATCCATATCGTGGCTGATGAAGAGGATGGTGGTGCCGTTCCGTTTCATCTCCATGATTCGATCCAGACATTTGGCCTGGAAGGATTGATCGCCTACGGCCAGAATTTCATCGACGATCAGGATATCCGGCCGGACATGGATGGCGACGCTGAAACCGAGGCGCATGTACATGCCGGATGAATAATGCTTGACCGACATATCGATGAAGTCGCCCAATTCGGAGAACTCCACGATTTCATCAAAGAGTTCCGTGGTCTCCTCCCGCCCCAACCCCAAAACGGAAGCGTTAAGGTAGATATTCTCGCGACCGGTCAGATCGGGATGAAAACCCGCGCCAAGCTCCAGCAAGGCGCTGATTCGGCCGCGAACCATGATCTCGCCGGAGGTGGGCTGGATGATGCGGGCGATGAGCTTGAGGAGGGTGCTCTTGCCGCTGCCGTTGCGGCCGACAATGCCCACACACTGGCCGGGCATAACATCGAAGGAGACGTCGCGGACAGCCCACAGATCTTTGGCCTCTTTATGGCGGCGGGAGAACAGGGCGATCAACCATTCGAGAACCGATCGCGGAGTGTCTCGGGTGAACGTGAAGCGCTTGCTGACGCTCCTTAACCGGATGGCCGGTTGGCTTTGCATACTCATAGGCGCGCGGATAGTATAGCATGTCGGCGTAAATTTCAACCGCCGTTAAGAACGCTGGGATACAATGATCGATCAGAAGACACTCTCCATTTTGGAATTCATTAAAATCCGCGAGCTTGTCGCCGGACACGCCAATTTCAGCGGTGGCCGCGAATTGGCCCTGGCCATGCAGCCAACGACCGATTTGACGGAGGCGCGTGCGTGGCAAACCGAGACCCGCGAGGCGGTGTCTCTGTTCGAGACCGATAGCGGCGTGACCATCGGCGGCGCGCGCGACGTGCGTCGAGCGGCCGATAATGCCATGCGCGGCTTCGTCCTGCCGGCCGAGGATTTGCTGGCCATTCAGGCGACCATCGTGGCCGGGCGTAACCTGCGCCGCCAGTTGTTGCGCCTGGAAGATCGCGTGCCCCATCTGGTGGCCATTGCTAATCTCATTGAGGAGTGTCGCGGCATCGTCAGCGCCATCACCGGCGCAATTGACGAACGTGGCGACGTGCTGGACAGCGCCAGCCCTTCTCTGGCCAGGGTGCGCCAATCCCAACGAATGGTCCACGGCCGCATCCAGGACAAGCTGCAGCGCATCCTCAACAGCAGTATGTCCCAATTTCTTCAGGAGCCGATCATCACTCAGCGCGGCGGCCGTTATGTCATCCCGGTTCGGGCCGATGCCAAGGGGCGGCTGAAAGGCATCGTCCATGACCAAAGCGGCAGCGGGGCGACGCTTTGGGTGGAGCCGCTCGGCACGGTCGAACTCAATAATGAGTATCGCGGGTTGCTGCTGGAGGAGCAGGAGGAGATTCAGCGCATCCTGCGCGAGCTGTCCAATCTGGTGGCCGATCAGGGCGACGCCGTCAAGCGGGTCGTCGAGCGCATGGCCGAACTCGACCTCATCTTCGCCCGCGCCGGTTATGCCCTGGTCACGAACGCTGTCGAGCCGGTCTTCGTGCCCTGGCGCGAATCACCAAAGGCTCGGCCTCCCCGTCATCGCAACCAGCTGGAAGACTGGACGCCGCCACCGCCCGACCTTCACCCCGGTTCGAGCATCTGGATCAAGGCCGCGCGCCATCCGTTACTCGATCCGGCCAGGGTCGTGCCCACTAACCTGACTCTGGATGAGGATATCTTCATCGTGCTCATCACCGGCCCCAACACCGGCGGCAAGACGGTCAGCCTGAAGACGATGGGCCTGATGGCCGTCATGGCCCAGTCCGGGCTGCATCTGCCGGCCAATGAGGCGCGACTGACGGTGTTCGACGCCATCTTCGCCGACATTGGTGACGAGCAATCGATCGAGCAAAGCCTGTCCACCTTCTCGGCCCACATGTCCAATATCGTGCGCATCCTCGCCCAGGTGAACGACCGCTCCCTCGTCCTGCTCGACGAGCTGGGATCGGGGACCGATCCGACGGAGGGCGCGGCTTTGGCCCAGGCCGTAGTCAACTTCCTGCGCGACAAGGGGGCGACGACGTTTGTGGCCACCCATTTCCCCGAGCTAAAGATCTACGCCAGCCAGATGCCGGGAGCGACCAATGCCTCGCTGCTGTTCGACATGGAGACGCTGTCGCCCACGTATGAGATGACCATTGGCCTGCCCGGCCGGTCCAACGCCTTTGCCATCGCCCGCCGCCTGGGTTTGGACGCGACGATCCTCGACGATGCCATGCGCCAGGTGAGCGCCGACAGCCACCAGGCCGAGGACTTGCTTGACTCCATCTATACCCTGCGCGAGAAGATGGAGGCTGAAGAAGCCCAGACCCGCAAGGTTTTGCGCGATGCCGAGGCCGAGCGGGAGCGGCTGCGGCGGCGGCAGCAGGATGTCGAGGTCGAGCGCGAGCGTATCCTGGAAGAGACGCGCCAGGAGATGAAACGGCAGATCGAACTGCTCCAGACCGAGATTCGCCAGGCCCGCACCAGGTTGAAGGATGCCGCCTCGGTCACCGCGGTCAAGAAGCTGAGCAAGCAGGCGGCCGATCTGGAGGTGGAGCAACAGGCGACATTGGCCCCCGAGCCGGTTGGAGAGCCGGAGGTCAGTCGCGGCAAGCGTCGCGCCCTCCAGGTGGGGGATATCGTCCAGGTGCGCTCGCTCAATGTCAAGGGCGAGATTGTCTCGCTGGGCAAGAGCGAGGTGGTGGTGGCCGTCGGCCGCCTGCAGATGCGCGCGGGCTATGACGATGTGGAGTTCCGGGAGCGGCCGTCGGATGAGCGGGAGGTCGAAGCCGTTGCCAACCTGCATCCCTCGCCCGGCATCGAGCTGGACATTCGCGGCGTGCGGGTGGAGGACGGCGTGGAGCAACTCCAGCGCTACATTGACTCGGCCTTTCTGGCCCGGTTACCGTTCGTGCGCATCATCCACGGCAAGGGCACCGGCCGCCTGCGCCAGGCTGTGCGCGAATCCCTGAGCGCCAGCAAGCAGGTGCGCGCCTGGGAAGAGGGCAAGGACGGCGAGGGTGGGCCGGGGGTGACGGTGGCCCACCTGGTAGAACACAAGTAGCCGACCGTCACCCGGCGTATTAGTCTATCTCGTATGCCACGCCGGCCTCTTCCAACCGGCGCATTCGATCCCATTCGGGCAAGTCGCTCTTGCCGCCGGCTTCCTTCAGCACCATGATCTGGCGCATCTCCATGATCTGGTCACGCAAGACGGCCGCGCGC
Source organism: Promineifilum sp. (assembly GCA_018058545.1). Lineage (GTDB taxonomy): Bacteria > Chloroflexota > Anaerolineae > Promineifilales > Promineifilaceae > Promineifilum. The sequence continues at coordinate 13,519 of JAGOZU010000026.1, forward strand.
TCGAACTCCAACCGTTGGGCCGCCTGCTTCATCTCCTTCTCCAGCTCGGTGATGATCTTGGCCAACTCCGCCTTCGGCAGATCGGCAGCCGTCGTATAGCCGCCTTTCGACTCCGCCAGAGCAAGCCCGCCGCCGACCATCTCGCGCTGGGCCGCCAGTTCGTCGGTCAGCACATGGACCGCCTTGACGATGCTGCGAGGCTCGATGCCGTGTTCCCGGTTATGGGCCATCTGCACCTCGCGGCGGGCGTTGGTGGTGGCGATAGCCTTGGCCATGGAGTCGGTCACCTTGTCGGCATACATGATCACCTTGCCCTCCACATGGCGGGCGGCGCGGCCGATCGTCTGCGTCAGCGATGTCTCCGAGCGCAGGAACCCTTCCTTGTCGGCATCCAGAATGGCCACCAGTGAGACTTCGGGCAGGTCCAGCCCCTCGCGCAGCAGATTGATACCCACGACGACATCGTAGACACCCAACCGCAAATCGCGCAAGATCTCCGTTCGCTCCAGCGTCGCCACCTCGGAGTGCAGGTAGTGCACCTTGATGCCCATCTCCAGCAGGTAATCGCTCAGGTCTTCGGCCATGCGCTTGGTCAGCGTGGTCACAAGGACGCGCTGGCCGACGGCGATGCGTCGGTTGATCTCGCCGATTAGATCATCGACCTGACCGCGCACCGGTCGCACTTCCACTTCCGGATCGATGATGCCCGTCGGCCGAATGACCTGATGGACGATTTGGGCTGCGTGCTCCTTCTCATACGGACCGGGCGTGGCGCTGGTGAAGATGACCTGATTGAGCAACCCCTCGAACTCGGTGAAATTGAGCGGTCGGTTGTCCATCGCGCTCGGCAGGCGGAAGCCGTAATCGACGAGGACGCCCTTGCGGCTTTGGTCGCCGGCCCACATGCCGCGCACCTGCGGGATGGTCATGTGGCTCTCGTCAATGACCATCATATAATCGGCCGGGAAGTAATCGAGCAACGTCCAGGGGCGCGAGCCGGCCGGCCTCTGATCGAGGTGGCGGCTGTAATTCTCAATGCCGGGGGTGAACCCGACTTCGCGCAACATCTCCAGATCGTACATCGTGCGTTGCTCGATGCGCTGGGCCTCCAGCATCCGGTTCTCGCGCTTGAAATAGGCGATGCGCTCGGTCAGTTCGGTCTCGATATCATTGATGGCCTGGGCCAGCTTGTCTTCGTCGGTGATAAACTCTCGCGCCGGGTAGACGGCAACGCGCGTATGTTCCAGAAACACCTCGCCGGTTAGCGGGTCGAACTCGGCGATACGCTCCACAACGTCGCCCCAGAACTCGATGAGGTAGGCGGACTCGGCGTAGGCCGGGTAGATCTGCAGCGTGTCGCCGCGAACGCGGAAGGTGCCGCGTCGCAGGTCCATATCGTTACGGTCGTACTGGATGTCGACCAGATGGCGCAGGATGGTATTGCGACGGTACGAGCCGCCGCGCTCTATCTCCAGGATGACGTTGCCCCAGGCTTCGGGATTGCCGATACCGTAGATGCACGATACCGAAGCGACGATGATGACGTCCCGGCGACTTTTGAGTTGAGTCATCGCCTGCAATCGCAGACGATCGATCTCGTCGTTGATCTGCGTCTCCTTCTCGATGTAGAGATCGTGACGGGGCACATATGCCTCCGGCTGATAATAGTCGTAATAGCTTACGAAGTAGGAGACGGCGTTATTGGGGAAGAAATCGCGAAACTCGCTATAGAGTTGTGCGGCCAGCGTCTTGTTGTGAGCCAGCACGACCGTCGGCCGCTGCGTCTGCTGGATGATGTTGGCGATGGTGAACGTCTTGCCCGTGCCCGTGGCGCCCAGCAATGTCTGGAACGTGTCGCCACGGTTCATCCCCTCAACAAGTTTTTCGATCGCGTCCGGTTGGTCGCCCGTCGCCTGAAAGTCGGAGACAAGCTGGAAGTCAGGCATAGCGCACCTCGTTATTCGGTTCCGAAGAACACCGATAATTAGAACAGAAGTTCTTGATTCTACACGTTTATCGGCCGAAAATCAACGGCCTAAGGCGCGGGAATCACTTCAATTTCGAACAAGGTGGGCCAGAGTTTGCCGGTGACGAAAATGCGTCCGGTCTGGGGATCGTGGGCGATTCCGTTCAACACATCTACCGGTTGGGTCAAGGCGCTCATATCCAGCAAACCGGTCAGGTCGACGTAGCCGAGCACGGCGCCGGTCTCCGGCGAGATGCGGGCGATCAAATCTGTCATCCAGATATTGGCCCATATCTCGCCATCGATGTATTCGAGTTCATTCAGTCGATTTAACGGCCCCTGGTGATCGCGCACGGTGATTCGGTCGATCTCCTCCAAGGTATTGGGGTCCCAAAAATAGAGCGTTGACGTGCCGTCGCTGACGATCAGCCTCTGTCCGTCGTGGGTGATGCCCCACCCTTCGGTGGGATAATTAAAAGTCTGGAGTGTATTGAAGTTGGCGCGGTCGTATACGAAGCCGGTTTGTTCCTGCCAGGTCAACTGGTAGATCTTGTCATTCAGGAGGGCGATACCCTCGCCAAAGTATTGCGGATCCAGTGCGTGAGACCGTATCACGCTGCCGGTCTCAAGGGTCACCTCCCGCAAGGTGGATTCACCCCAGCGTCCTGTTCCTTCATACAGGAGGCCGTCGTAATAAACCAGCCCTTGAGTAAACGCTTCGGGGTCGTGGGGGTAGGTGTTGACAATCCGATAGGTGTAAGTTATTGGAGGGGCGGGGGTGGGCGTGGGCGTCACCGTCGGCGTGGGCGTCTCGGTGGGCGGGACTGTGGGGATCGGTGTGCTCTGACTGGCGACGACGGCGGCATAGGCTACTTCGGTCGCAACTGTGCTGGTGGAAACGATATCCGCCTGGGAAAGGGTTACCTGGGAGGGATCGATTGGCGCGGAATCAATGGTTTCCAGGATTGGAACGACGGCCGTCGCTGCCAGTGTCGCTATAGCTGGGGGAGATTGAACACAAGCCGACAGCCCAACGGCGAGGGATATCAATAATAAACAGGATATTGGAATAATAAGTCGCTTCATGATACTTCTCGATGATTACTGATGGACGTATCCTGAGAAAACCGGCTTGATTGTGCCGCCAGGTCCGATTCATGGCAAGCGATCGGCATATTCGCTCATCCAAAAAGTGACGTGACTTCTGTTTCATCAGCATGATACCGGGGCGATGATTCGGGTCAGGCTGCAAACCCGACCATCGTCAGCCCATTCAATCACCCACTCACCTTGACCGAAGGTTCGCCGGACACCGCGCAATAACATCTGCAATCGTCGCGCAAAGTGGGGCAGGTCTTCTCCGGGTTTCCTCCAACCGGTCAAGACAGGTAACGCGAGCGTGAGGCCACGCGTATCGCCATCAGAGTATTCGACACGATCTTCCCGCTGTTCATTGCTGAGGAAGGCGCGGCCGCTATATCCGGCGGCGATCTCTTCCATTAGTAGCAAGTCGCGGCGTGCTTCGTCCGGCCGGTGTGCGGCGTTGTTCCAGGTTGTCGCCAGCGCGCGGGCTAACTCGTCTGGTCTGGCGGTATCGATGATGTGCTGCCGGCGTGGCTCGTCCGATTTATGGATCTCGTCCACGCCCGTTGGAATGAGACTTACACCGACCTGCCTCTCGAACCGAGGCAGTCGCACGCTATGGAATAACGTACCATGCAACAACTCGGCATCCGGTATGTTGACGCGGCCGTTGGACACCTCAAGCAAGGACTTCTCGAGACAGACGCGATAGAACTCGTCCAGCAGGATCGCGCCTGGAGCGACCGGCAGCCCGGCTTTAGCGGCCTGGTCCAGTAGCTGTCCCTCCGGGTCCACGTGGCGTCTTTTGGCTCGCCCCGAACCAAGCCATACAAAATACATAGCGGTCATAGGGGAATTATTCTACAAAATGTCCAGTCCGGCATCTCCGACGTGGCTAAAAGGGCTGATTTTCAAATCGGACTGGATGTTGTGAGCGATTTGTGTTAAACTCCCATTAGAGTTTTCTGCACCTGCTCAATGGAACAGTAATCCGCATCAACAACCTCGCGACGTAGCACGAAAGCCCCCCTAATTCCAGATGGGGAGTGGCAGGTGTCAATCTTTAGGGCGCTGAAACGCACGATGGTTTCGCGATTCGTATTTTTAATGGCCTGTAGCATTGTACAGTTATCCCGCAGCCATGTTCTTGATAGACGTTCCGGCGTCGTGCGATCCCCTTTCCGAAAATCAGCCCCCCAAGTCTCTTGCAAAATTTCATCTGACCGTTTGTATGGTTATTTGTCCGCTTGGCCGATCTCTTGCCATACCTGAACCATGATCCGCAGCAACCGCAAGGCGGCCGATTATCGAGCCAATCGATTGCGCGGAAGGAACGTTAATTTCTGGCGAAAGGAGTTTATCGAGGATGTCTAAGAAGAAGGTAGTGTTAACGGAGGATCAGAGAAAGCGAAACGCGGAAATATTGGCTCGCCTCGAAGAAGAACGGTCTCGTTTGATTGAAGAGACTCGCGCGCTGCAACAACAGGAACGGCGCCGACCCGGGCGCAAACGCAAGAAGAAACCGGCTGATGATTTTATGATCGCCGCCGACTAGCGCCGCAAGATTTCAGCGACATTCGTTCGCCGAACGCCGGACACCCGTACAGCCAGTTCTGTGCGGGTGTTTTTTTATTGTGGAATTCCCGACACTCGCCCCTGATGTTAGGCCAATGTCTGGCGGAACAGATCGGCGATCCGCCGAAAGGCGTCCTCGGCCGCTTCGGGGTTATAAACCGGCCGCCGATCATTCATGAACGCATGTTCCGCGTTCGGGTAGATGATCGTTTCGTGTCGAACGCCGGCCGCATCCATCAATTCCGCCCGTTGCCGGGCCACTTCGGGCGAGACACCCCGATCAAGCTCACCGTAGATCGCCAGCACCGGAACCTCGATTCGGGCAGCCTCCTCCAGGGTCATCTCGGGGCCGCCGCCATAGCAAGGCGCAACCGCGCCAACCCCCTCCAGCCTGACCGCCCCATGCCAGGCCAGTCCACCGCCCATGCAGAAGCCGGTGACGCCGATTTTCTTGGGGGATACTTCGTCAAGGGCGATGAGGTAGTTGACGGCTGACTGAATCACATTCAAGGCGTCGGGATACTCCAGGGCCATCGCCAGCTTCCGAGCCGTGTCCGGCTCTTCGGCCGTCTCGCCGTAATAGAGGTCCGGGGCCAGAGCGACAAACCCTTCCCGCGCGAAACGGTCGGCGATGTCCCGAATATTGTCGTTTAAGCCCCACCACTCCTGAATGACTATCACGCCCGGCCGAGGACTATTTCCGGCCGGGATCGCCAGATAGCCCCGTGTCTCACGGCCGTTGGCCTGCAATTTAATATCAGGTTTGCGTTCCATCTTTCTCCCTCTCATATTTGATTATGCTATTGAATCCAATGGCCGGCCGAGGATGTCACGCAGCGCAGTTTCCAGCATCGGAAACTCGAACTCAAACCCCAGCCCTTGCAGTTTCCCGACACTGACCGGCCTTCCCTCCAGCACCATGGCCGATACCTCTCCCAAGACCAGCTTCAGGGCGAATTCAGGCACGGGAAGTAGGGTTGGCCGCCCCATGACTCGCCCCAATATGCGGGTAAACTCGGCGTTCGTCACCGGGTTGGGCGAGGCGATGTTATACGGCCCCACGGCATCGGGCGAATCGACGAGGAAGCGAATGGCGCGGATGGCGTCATCGGTATGGATCCACGAGAACCACTGTTTGCCGCCACCCAATCGGCCGCCGGCGAAGAGCTTGAATTGCAATACCGACGCCGGCAGAGGGCCGGAAATCAGGTTAAGCAAGGGAGCCATGCGGCCGATGATGCGTCGAACCCCCAGCGCCTCAACAGCCGCTGTGGAAGGCTCCCATGTGTCCGCCACCACCTCGGTCAGGAAATTCTCGCCACGGTCGTCGTCCTCCGCCATCACATGACTGGTCGACGGATAATAATCAATGCCCGACATTTGGAAAACAACGTCGGGCTTCGTCGCGGCCAACTCCACGGCCGCCACAACCGCTTGCCCCGCATTCCATCGGCTGGACTTGATGAGGCGCTTGCGTTCGTCCGACCAGGTGCCGGGCAGCGGGATGGTTCCCTTGCCGCCGATGCTCTCTCCAGCCAGGTTGACGATCGCATAGGCGCCGTTGGCAAGTTGGCCCCAGCCCTCAGCCGTGCGGCCGTCCCATTTGACGCCGGTGACGCCGTCGGGAAGGCGATGGCTGGCCGGGTCGCGGCTGAGGACGAAAACTTCATGGCCGCCAGCCGCCCACCTTTGGGCCAGCCGGCTACCGATTGTGCCCGATCCACCTGTCAAAATATAACGCATGGGGTGTCTCTCTGTTCTTTTTCCCATTATAAGGAATGACATCCGGGACGTCTAATTTGACCACCCAATCAATAATATTGAGATTGAGTCAAGATGCTGCCTTTCATAAATTTTACATAATGTTTTTGCCGTTTGTCTTGCCGCGAGCTGATTCCAGTCAACTCCTGCCGTGTAAGGCTACACACAATCGTGAGAAACATTACAAAAATTGTTACAAGTATTAACAGGGTTTTTCGAATTCACGGATGTTTCCTAGGGGGTGTAATCTGCTTTACACATTTCCTGTATAGATTTACCCAATTGCCTTCCTAAAGACCTCTTAAACTGAAATTGTAACGTGGATCTATCAGGTTTTGAGGTAGTCAAGATGAAGCAGTACGCATCGCGAGTGTTAACTATTTTTACCCTCTGTTTGGGGGTTGGATTCGCGCTTCTGACGTTCATTCAGATCTGGCAAGTGCGGGCGGACGGTGATGTGCCGACCCTGACGTATCTGGGAGAAGGCGGAAGTTATAGCGTCGGCGAGGGTTATAATTTTATCGTTAAATCAACCGGCCCTTTTGTTTTCATGACGATGCCGGGGCCGGAATTTACAGCTGCCGGGAACCAGCGTGTATGGTCTGTGTGGGGAAATGTTGATGCCCCAGCCCCCGATGTTAATGTCACCAGAATGGTTGGCGCCGTAGAGAAAGATTGCGTCGTCGAATATGCCATGATCGATGACGATGAAGATGACCGGATCAATTACTTTATGCTGGACGACCAGGTCATCTATACGATGGGGCAAGGCATGGTTTCGCGCGGCCGTTTCGTCGTTCCGCGTGACGGCCTACTCAGTTATGTGATCAACGATAGTGTCGGGATGTTTATCGATCGGTGCTCCAAAAAGGTTACGGCTACGCCGACGATGACCCTCACCCCGACGGCGACGCTGGAGCCGACGTTCACCGCTACACCCACGATGACTCCGACGATGACGTTAACCCCGACGGCGACGCTGACCGGCACGCTGACGGTGACCCCAATCGTGACCCCGACGGCGACCTCCACACCGGTGCCGGCAACCCCGACGGCCGAGCCGAATATCTCGACCGCCACGCCGACGCCCAGCCCGACACCTATCAGGGATCCTCGATTGCCGTCTTGCCTGCGTATTAACTTTGATGTCAGCGGCCAGGAGGCGAAGCGAGGCGTCTACGTCGTCCAGGAGGTAGGCGGCCGATTCCTGACCAGTTGGGAGGCGGATGATGGCTGGAAGGATAGCGGTTGGTTCTACGGAATCGATATTACTTTCCCCGCCGTCTATGTCGATGTATTTTACTATCACGGTCCCGGCGCTGAGCCGCAGCGATTAAAGATGTGGAACCCCGCGCCGGACACAGATTCCGGTTGGCTGGGGCGCGGCATGTGCCACGCGCTGGAGGTCGGCTGGCCCTAGCAAGTGGAGGGCTAACCGGTTGGGTGGCCGATCAGCACGGTCGCCCGGCCCATGACCCGGGTTAAAAAAATGGTCCGCTGAGAATCCCCTCTCAAGCGAAGGGCTTGCCGCAAGACATCCGGGTCGAGCGGTGAGCCTCTTTTTTTGATCGTAACCGTGCCCACGTCACGCTCGCGCAAGTAATGACGCAGTCGTTTGAGCTGGAACGGGAAGTGGTCTTCGATGATATAGCTTCGCGCAAATGGTGTAAGGACGACCTCATCGGCCGTCAGATAGGCGATAGTGGGGTCGAGCAGCGAGGCGTCGATCTGATGGGCCAACTGACCTACCAGATGTGCGCGAATCACCGCGCCATCCGGCTCGTACAGATACTGGCGTGGCTCTCCTGCCTCTGCGCTCTCCGGCTCCCGATCGGTCAGGGTGTCACCCTTCGGTAGCAGAGTCGCTCGGCGAGTGGCCGTGCGCAACTCGCCGTACCATAAAACCCCCTCCCGGACTTCTCCATGAAACGACACAAATTCCGCCTCAACCCCGGCCGGTAATTCGGTGTAATCGATGGCCGGGCTGACCTTCACAGCCCCACGCGGCACGAGCGGCCGCCAGGTATCGATCAGGCTTAAAGGCGGACGGTAATCATGGACGGATTTCAGACGGCGACCCGGAGCTTGACTGGGTCCTCCTATGGTTCGTCGAGCCGGGTCGAAGAAAAACGCATCCACCCGCAGGGGCGGCAATTCGACAAGGTCGGCCTGGATCGGGGAGACGGTGTCGGTTAGCCCATAAACGGCCGCGTTGGCGGCTGTCATGACCGCATGGGCCCACTCCCGGTCGATGGCTATGACCGTCGATCCTGTCGCGGCCAGGGCCAGCGCATCCCCGCCGATGCCGCAGCCCATATCGGCCACAAGGCTCACGCCCGCCTGCGCGTAGCGGTGCGCGCGGTGGGCCGCCAGAGGTTCGGCCGTGGCTTGTTCCAGCCCGTCACGTGTGAAATACATCCGGCCGCTTCGACTAAACTTCGCGGCTGCTTGCCGTCTCAGCAGCGTTAATTCCAGCGCCGCGTTAGCCTGCGCCGGCTCCAGTTGTGTCCGTAATCGCGCGGCCGTCGCCAGATGGGTGTCCGGAGTCAGCGGTTCGGCCGCCAATGCTTCCAGCACGGCTGCCCCCGCCTCGCTCAGGATAAAATTCAGTTCGTCTGGTTGCATGGGCTGGCGATTATCCCCACTGAGGCTCCAGCCAGTCCTCGGTCGGCTCCAAAGCATCCTCATCAGCTTCGACAGGAAGCGGGTTGCCGGCTATTTGACGTCCGCAGTAGGTTTGATAGGCGCACAGGCGACATTCTGCAAGCGCGTCGGTCAGCGGCCATTCTTCGGTAGTCAATTGCTTGTCGATTCCGGCCACCACTGCCTCCAACTCGGCCAGATTGCGCCGGTGGGTTGCCTCGTCGTAGCGGATGACGCGGGGATGGTCAGGATCTTCAACGTACCAGTAGATGAAGGAGAGTCGGTCGGGAGCGAATGCCTCGGGGTTGCCCGGCGCGAGCGCTGCGCCGCCTTCGGCCAAAACAGCCAGATAGACCCGTGTTTGCCAGGCGCGACGCAGGCGGCCGATGTCTCGCGGATCGCCGGTCTTCCAGTCGTAGATTGTCGCCGCCGGTCGCCCGTCCACGTCATCGCCGACGACGACCAGATCGAAGCGGCCGCTCAAGGTGTGGCGATTATCATGGCCGATAGGGATAGTTAGAGAAGCTTCCACGAAGCGCTGTCCGGCCGGTAATGCCGGACGATTGGCCCGGTAGATCGACCACCATTGTTGCAACAAAGGATCCCTGTGAGTCTCATCAGTGGCAAGCAAGCCCAGGAAATCGCGTTCGATCCAGCGATGAAACCGGCGACCGCGCTCGTAGGCTAGAGCCTGGTCGGGTCCCAGAGGCGCTTCAGGCCACGGCACATGAGCCAGGTAGCGCAAATAAAAGCGGCGTGGACATGCCTCGAAAGTGTACAGATGTTGCTGATAGAGGTGAAGTCGTTCGTTCATCGGATTTGTGGCGGGTCATGTGGCCGTTGCATAACACGCGATGGCCGCATAATAAAGGAAAGGCGTTGATGGCGCAACGATGACGTTTTAATCTGACTGAGAATCAGCCGCGACAAGTTGACGCGCGCCTCCGAGCCATAGAGAATCGGCGGTCTATGAATCGATCGGTCCAGGCCTATGGCCTGATCACGATGACACTCCTCTGCCTGCTCGCCACGATCGGATGCGGCCAGACGGCCGATCCGTCTGACCAGGCGGTGGTGATCACTCAGCCGCCTTCGCTGGTGCCGACGTTGACGCCTGCCGTTGAACTGTTGCCTCCCGCGTCACCGACGCCTCGGCCGACGGCTCCGCCCCTGCCGCAGCCCACGCCCGTTCCAGTGGCAATTGTGCCCACCGGCACCCCTGACACGGCCGGAGTTGGATTGCAATGTCCCGAGGCGCCGCCGCTCAAACCGGATTACCTCGCCTACGTCCTGTCGGCCGAGCCGTGGCCGTCGCCGAATCCCTCCGTGCCGCGACCGCCGCTTTCATTGGCCGATCCGCTGCCGGACGCCAACCGCAATCCGGGCTATCCCTACGGCTCCGACGGCAGCGGTCGCTACCTGTTGCACAATGGACTTGATATGGTTGACGAGGGTGATGCTCTGGCCGGGGCGGTGGCCGACGGCCAGGTCATCGTCGCCCGTGACGATCTGGATGAGATGTTCGGCTGGCGTTGCGATTGGTATGGCCAACTTGTCGTCATTCAGCTGGATGAGATGTGGGACGACCAACCGGTCTACGCGCTCTATGGCCACGTCAAGGATATCCAGGTGAGCGAGGGACAGCGCGTCGAGCGTGGCGATCCGGTGGCACGCGGCGGCACGGCCGGCGTGGCTGTTGCGCCGCACCTCCATTTGGAAATACGTGTCGGCGCCAACGCCTTTGGAGCGACGCGCAATCCCTTGTTGTGGCTGGAACCTCCAAGCGGGCATGGGGTAGTTGCCGGGCGGCTGGTCGATCCCGAAGGCCATGCCTGGCAAGGGGTCATGGTCACGCTGATCGACCGCACGGGTCAGGCCCCGTTCCTTAATACATGGACCTACCTGGATGATCCTGATCACCTCATCCGCCCCGATCCCGCTCTCGGCGAGAATTTCGCCTTTGAGCCGGTGGCAGCCGGATCGTATGATGTGCATGCCAGAGTCCAGGGGGTGGATTATCGTCAGATAGTCGAGGTGGTCGAGGGGCAGCTGACCACGGTGGAGATCGTTACCGGGCCTTATCGCACGCCAACGCCGGAGTCACCCGGCCCGTGACGATAAGCCGGCGATCCCTGTCGGCTCCCATATTACGTTTTGTCATTGAAGTACCGCCCGGTATTTTTGAAGTTGCGCCGGTCATGATAGCATTGGGACATGCTTTTCGTTGATAACCAGGGGGTCAACGATCCCCGACTCAATCTGGCCTTCGAAGAATATTTGTTGCGCCATGTCGATTGTCTCGAACCGTTGCTGCTCTTCTACGTCAACGAGCCTTCGGTCATCATCGGCCGTAATCAGAACACCATCGAGGAGATCGATCCCGATTACGTCGCCGCCCGCCAAATCCATGTCGTTCGCCGCCTGTCGGGTGGCGGGGCTGTCTACCACGACCTTGGCAATCTGAACTTCAGTTTTGTCACCAACGGCCGTGACGACCTCCATAACTTCGCCATTTTCACCGAGCCGGTTGTGGCCGCTCTTCGTTCCTTGGGCGTCTCCGCCGAACTGCGCGGCCGTAGTGACATTTTCGCCGATGGTCGAAAAATCTCCGGCAACGCGCAATATGCCACGACCGGGCGCATGTTCAGCCACGGCACGCTGTTGTTCGATACCGACCTGTCCGAGATGCTGCGAGCCATCAACCCGCGTCGGACGGAGATCGAATCCAAGGCCGTCCAGTCGGTGCGCAGCGTTGTGGCCAATATCCGTGAGTTGCTGCCGGGCGACATGGCGAGTGAGTTTAATCTGGACGATCTCAAAGACACCCTGTTGCGGGGCATATTCGGCGACGGCTCTATCCCGACCCTGGCCCTCACGCCCGCCGACTGGGAGCGGATCGAGGAGATCGCGGCCGCACGATATAATCAGTGGGATTGGAATTACGGCCGCTCGCCCCGGTTTAATGTTCGGAAAACAGTGCGCTTTCCCATCGGCAAGGTGGACGCGCAAATTGATGTGGAAGACGGCCAGATCCGCGCCATTCGCCTTTTTGGCGACTTCAACGGCCGGGAAAGTGTGACTGCGCTGGAGACCCATCTGAAAGGTGTTCCCTACGATAAGGAGCAGTTGACGGCCGCGCTGCAAGACGTCAATCTCAATAGCTTTTTTGGCCAAATGGACGCAACGACTTTTATTGACCTGTTATATTGATCCGGCCTAGTGACCGAGGAGGGGAAGATGAAGATCGGTTGGCCGCAGTTAATTGGCGCTGCCCTGGCATGTGCCTTGCTGGTGGGCGCGGGCTTTGTTCTGGCGAACTTGCGCCGCGACATGCAACCCACGCCCATCGAGATCATTCCTCCTCAACCAACCTCGCTCCCACCGGTGGCCACTGCCGAACCTACGGCTACAGTCGGGCCCTATCATGTCTACGTTAGCGGGGCAGTGGTCAACCCGGCCGTCTATGAGCTTGCTCCGGGCAGTATCATTGATGATGCCGTACGTGCCGCCGGGGGGTTTGCGGCAGATGCCGATACGGCGGCCGTCAATCTGGCCCAGCCCGCGGTCGACGGGATGCAAGTCCACGTGCCGGTCATGGGCGAAGCGGCCGCCACGCCCCCGCCCATCAGCCTGCCGGCGGGAGGCGCGCCCCCGAGCCGCATGGGCGGCATCACCATCGGCGGCCTGGTCGATATCAATCTCGCCGGCCAGGCCGAACTGGAGATGTTGCCGGGCATTGGCCCAGCCACGGCCGCGAATATCCTTGCCTATCGCGAGGCAAACGGTCCCTTTGCGACTATAGAGTCTATCATGGACGTGCCGGGGATTGGCGAGGCCAAGTTCGAGGAGATACGGGCATTGATCACCGTCGGACCGTAAGCCTCTATTGTAGGATGATGTGGATTATCGCTCAATGTTAAGCCTCTCCATCGACAGTTGCCGGGGCATATATTCGGTTGCCGAGTATAATCTTCCCGATCAGGACTCTTATAACATGAACGGAACGCGACATGACGGCCAATAATTACTTGCTCTACTCGGTGCTGGCGGCCGTCTTGCCGGTCCTGGCCTACATCGGAATCATTTATTGGGTGGATCGTTACGAGAGGGAGCCATTGTGGCTGCTTTCGGCCGCCTTCATCTGGGGAGCCGTCCCCAGCGCCTTGCTGGCGATATTCTTCAATATGATGTTCAGCCTGCCGTTCTATCTTCTGTTCTCGTCGTCGACGGCCGACTTCATCTCCAGCGGAGCCATCGCCCCGCTTGTCGAGGAGACGACCAAAGGGCTTGTCCTGTTTCTGATTTTGATCATTCAACGGCATGAATTGGACAGCCCGCTGGACGGCATCATCTATGGCGCGATGGTCGGCATGGGCTTCGCCATGATCGAGAACTTCCTCTATTACATCTCGTACTTTCAGGAGTTCGGAGTTGCTGGATGGAATGAGCTGGTCATCATTCGCGGGATGGTCTTCGGTCTCAATCATGCTCTCTATACGGCGATGACCGGTCTGGGGATCGCGCTGGCCCGCATGAGCAAAAGCTGGCCTGTTCGCATCGCTGCGCCGTTGCTGGGGCTGGCCTTGGCTATGACCCTCCACTCTATTCATAACGTGGCCATGTCCGGCGTTGTTGTCGCGCCCCTGTTTGTGGGAATCACCTTCGGTTGGGGCGGGGTGCTGGTGACGTTGCTGATAATCATCCTGTCGCTCTATCAGGAACGACGCTGGATGCGCCAATATTTGCAGGAAGAGGTGGCGAAAGGCACGATAACGGATAACGATTATCGCATCGTCCATTCGGCCGCTTCGCGAGCCAGGCACCGATTGGGGTTGCTGATCAAGGAAGGGCCGAGAGCTTACTTCCGCAGTGGCCAATACTATCGGCGTTGCAGCGAGCTGGCTTATCGCAAGCGTCACCACGCCCATTTCAATGACGACGCCGGTCTCCAGGCTATCGATTCCCTGCGTCAGTCGATTGTCGATATGAGAGCGGCCGAGTCGAACCTGGCCGCATAATCGGGCGATAAGCGATTACCCGGCCGATTTGACGTCCAGAAGGGCGATCTGCCGGGCATGGGTTCGGTCGTGCTGGATGGCCAGATAGACGATCTCGCGCATCGAAGTCGGCCCGAAAAAGGTGTGCTGTCCTTGCCGATCCCATACCTCGACGGGCAGTGACGCGAGCAGGCCAATGGTCTCCTGACGGGCATACAGAAAATCGGCCATAGCTATGCGGCCGTCCTGCATCCGGTAGTTTCGCTGTTCGGCCCACTCATCGGCATCGACGCCCGGCAGGAAAGCGCCGTCCTCTTCTATCAGGGCGCGTATCCGGGCCTGGTGTACTTCCAGCTCCACATCGCGCAGATGACAGGCGATCTCGGTTAGCGACCACTCTTCGGGCGCGGGCCGGTAGAACCAGTCACGTGTCCCATCAGCCAAAATAGAGGCCAACGCGCGGCAGAACGACGCCAGTTCGGCCAATAGTTCGGGGATGGGTGGTGGGTTTTGCATGGGCGGCGGGCCGAAAACAGATTAAAGTGCGGCGGAAGCCCCAAGTTGTTCCAGCCAGCCGTTGGCCACGCGCTCGGCCAGCGCGTCAAGGGTGCCCTGACCGTGGAGAATAGACGGATCGGGGGGAGCGACATCCTCGGCGGCGATCCAATAGGTATGAAGGCCTGCCGCGGCCGCCGGAGCGATGTCGTTTTTCCAGTCGTCACCGACCATGAGCGCCTGTTCCGGGCGAACGCCGACGGTGGCCAGAATCTCCCGGTAATAGGCCGGCTGGGGTTTGGCGGCGTGCATGTTCTCGTAGGTCGTCACCAGCGCAAAATCGTATTGGCTGACGGGCAGCCCCGCCCACTCCAGCCGATGCTCGATGGCGCGTTGTGGAAAGAGCGGGTTGGTGGCCACGACAACCGAAAGGCCGCGCTCCATCGCCATGTTGACCAGTTGCGCCGCTGCGGGCCGCATTTCGGTCTGGGCTTGCAAGCGCAGAAAGTCATCCTCATAAAAGTGAGTGAAGAAAGGCTCCAGTTCATCCCGCTTGCCGCCGGTCATTCCTTCGAAAGCGCGCCAGAAGACCTGGTCATTGGTCAGCGCCGGGTCGGTGTTTTGCACCATGACCTGCGTGGCCTGGATGAGCGAGGGCAGGAAAGTCGCCTCATCGAAGTGGGGTCGGGCATAGTCGCTAAGGAGCGAGAAATAGCCGTTCATAAAGTTTTGGACGCTATTACCCAGCAGGGTATCGTCCAGATCGAGCAACAGGGATTTAATCATGATACTCTGTCGTTGGCTCCAGACGACCGTTTATTCCAGGTCGTTGAACAGTTCGCGCAGGCCTGGCCGCTCGGCGGCGCATTTAGGGCAGCCGGCTTCGGGTTTGGTTACTTCGATGAGATGGCGGCTGCAAAAGGCATAGACTTCAATATGGCGATTGAGGCCCAACAGGCCCGGTTTCACCGTCGCCTCCAGCACCAGGTCGGGATTGCTGTTGGCGTGCAGGATGCCGGGGACGGGGCAGTTGAAGCAATCCTTGGGTCGCCATTTGGGGGAGCGGGGATTGGCTTTGATGAGCCGGCACTCCTGCTCCGAACGGCCGCGGAAGAAATCCTGGTAATAGAAGCGGCACTCTTTGCCGGCCGGCGTGATCATGCGTTGCGCATTACTCCGAAAAACAAAGAGCGGCGCCGATAAGCGCCGCTCAAAAATACAGTACGCCCTGAGGGATTCGAACCCCCGGCCTCATGGTTCGTAGCCATGCGCTCTAATCCACTGAGCTAAGGGCGCGTGGATCGACTGTTTAATAGAGTAGCAGAAATGCCGGTCATCGGCAAGCGTCAAGACGATTCACTTATCAAGTCGCGACTGATCGGGTCGTGATGGACAATGAGCGGGGAGGATGGGATTCGAACCCATGACCGAGTTTTAGCCCGGTAACCGCTTAGCAGGCGGCCCCAATCGACCTCTCTGGCACCTCCCCAATCCATGGGCGAAGCCGTCTTGCATTCGATTGTCAATAACCAGGCGGAGGGAGAGGGATTCGAACCCCCGGTGAGCTTGCGCCCACTGCGGTTTTCAAGACCGCTGCAATCGTCCACTCTGCCATCCCTCCGGGCCAACCCGTGGGGGAACGTCGAACAGAAAGTATATCATGGCCCCCAAGGCGTGTCAAAGCGAATGGGCAGCCGGCCTCTCATCCAGCAAGCTGCCGGTCGCGGCCGATCCTTGATAAGGAGCTGCGTTAGGCAGAGGATCGTTCGATATATTATGAGTAGAATCTAAGTTTGGGAACCGGGGTATCCCGGGGAACGTTATACTGCTGAGTGGCCGCGGGCATATAACCGGATGCGGATTGGAGTGAAGGCCGGGATTGAACTTCCAAATTTCTCTCATAAATCGCGCCGACGTTAACATTGTTCCAGAGCATCCACGACAGGCGGATCTGTTTCCTGCTTCGTGGATCGTCTTTCACCCAGAGCTTGCCCCAACTTGTCGAAGATCGTTCGACCAGGCCCCAAGTTTTCCAACCATATTTCGTAAGGAGTTGAGAAGAGAATGAAACGTCTGTTACTGATAGTTTTGCTTGTCTCGCTGACGGCGTTGGCTGCTTGTAGCCAGCAAGAGACGCCCCAGCCCCAACCGACGGCCGAGGCCGTTGTAGCCCCCACCGAGGCCCCGGCAGCAGTGGAGCCGACGGCGGTGCCCGCCCCCACCGAGGAGCCGGCCCCGGCCATCGTCGTCGACCCGGCCCTTGTCAACACGCTTTGGTATTGGACCCGCCGCGACGCGGCCGAGCCGATCGAAGTCTCCAATCCCGAGAACTATAACTTGCTGTTCAATGAGGACGGCACGTTCTTTGCCGGTCTCGACTGCAACCGGGGTAGTGGTATGTATACCACGCCCGGCGACGGCACACTCACAATGGAAGCGGGCATGACCACCGCCGCCATGTGCGCGGAAGATTCGCTGTTCGACACGATGCTCACTCTAATCGCCAACGCGGCCTCTTATGAGATCGTGGAAGATGGTGAAATCCTGCTCATCACCGCGGCCGACGGCTCGACCGACTCCTTCCGCTCGGCCGATACCTTCACCGCCGCGCCGCCTGCCATGGAAAATGCGGACCCCGATCTGGTCGACCGCGTTTGGCAGTGGTACAGCCGCGCCGTCGGTGAGCAGGTTACCACGATCGCGACACCTGAAAAATATGCCCTGACCTTTAATGATGACGGCTCGTTCTTCGCCACCCTCGGTTGTAATGTCGGCGGCGGCAGCTACACCAGCGATGCCCCCGGCGCCATGCAGATGACGCTGGAGCGGACGACCATGGCTTACTGCTCCGATGATGCCTACACTGGGCCGATGGAAGCGTTATTTGGCTCGGCTATCACCTATACTTTTGATGAGAACGGCGATGTCCTGGTGATAACTCATGAGGACGGCACTGTTGATATGTTCCGCGCCGCCACGGATAAAACCCCCACCCTGACCGGCACGACCTGGCAGTGGCTGGGCACGATGACGGCCAAAGGCCCCATCACTGTGGCTGATTCCGCTCGCTATCTCGTGGAGTTCATGGACGACGGTTCGGTCGTCATCACCGCCGATTGCAATAACGTCATCGCCCAGTATACCGTCGATGAGAGTTCCATCACCGTGACTCCCGGCCCCAGCACGCTGGTGGCTTGTGAGGAAGATTCCCAGGGCGATCTGTTCGTTCAGCAGTTGAGCGCCGCCGCCATCTACTTCTTCAAGGAAGGCGATCTCTACATCGATATGTTTGCCGACGGCGGTACGATGCGCTTCAGCCCGCTGCCCGATGTCGATCTGCCCGATCCCGAGGCCGGCGCCCCGACCGGCACCGTCAACGCGCCCGATGGCGTCTTCCTGCGCACCGGCCCCGGCACCAACTTCCCCAGCGTTGGCGCGGCCGCGCAGGGCGATAGCGGCACGTTGATCGGCATCAGCGAGGACAGCCAGTGGTTCGTGGTTCAGGCCCCCGGCTTCCCCAATGGCCGTGTCTGGGCGTTCGCCCAGTTCATCGACGCCACCGGTGCGGAGAACCTGCCGGTTGTGCCGACGCCGCCCCTGCCCAGCTCGCTCATCGGCCGCACCTGGCTGTGGCGAGGCACGACCACGCCTGTAGAAGAAATCCATGTGGCTGACCCCACCCGCTATACCATTGATTTCCTGGCTGACGGCACTGCCGCCATCAAGGCCGATTGCAATCGCGTCGTCGCCGCCTACACCACGGACGGCCAGTCGATCACCATCACTCCCGGCCCCAGCACGATGGCCGCTTGCCCGGCCGATTCACAGGCTGACCTGTTTATCGTGCAGCTGAGCAATGCCGCCATTTACTTCTTCCAGGGCAACGATATGTTCATCGACCAGGCGTCCTCCAGCGGCACCATGCGGTTCACAACTGCCGCGGGGTTGCCTGCCCCGAGTCCGGCCCCTGAGACGACCGGCCCCGGCGATCTACCCTTCCGCGTCGTGTCCTTCGGCCCGGCCGGAGCCCAGACGCCGATCATTGATGGCACAGAAATCAGCGTCGCGTTCGACCAGGCCGGCGGGCGAGTCAGCGGCTTTTCAGGCTGCAACTCTTTCTTTGGCGAGCTGCGTACGCAATCGGGCGCTTTCGGCATGGGTCCCTTTGGCAGCACGATGATGTTTTGCGCCGAGCCGGAAGGTGTGATGGAGCAAGAGGCGGCTTTCCTGGCTGCTCTTGGTGGAGCCACCAGCTTTGAATGGGCCGTCGCTCCCAATTCGTTCATCACCAACGGCTCGGTTAACTACACGCTGGCCGATGGTTCGACCGGCGTCATCACCCTCGTCTCGCCCTAATGGAGAAGACTATCGCAGATATTCAGTTATGAGCCTGCGGGTCATGTGATATCTGCCCTGAGTTCTCATTAGAGCGAATTGAAACAATAAATAATCCCGCCGGCCGATCGGTCTCTGGTCACCAGACCAACCGAACAGCCGGCGGGATTTTTTCATGCCAATCCTTGCCGGAAGGACCGACCTACTACATCCAGTAGACCAGGGTCGATTTAATCGCCTGGCGCAGGTTCTCCTCTTTTGTTTGACCGGCGATCCGATTGCCGTATTTCAGCATCAGCGAGCGCGGCTGATCCCGAACCTGATCGGCCGCCACGACCGGGTCGAGGATCAGGTAATCGTCTCCCAATGGTGTCCGTTGCACGATGATCACCCAATGCTGCTCGATGTTGGAATCAAAGAGGCCGTTGTTGGGCTTGACGTCCACCTGGGCCAGGACAATATAGCCGGCCGCCAGCGCGTTGTCGATTCGCGCGATGGGGTTCTCTCCCGTCCATTGGGTATCCGGGATATTGGAGTCCTCAAACGATCTCAGGTTAACCCCCTGATTCAATCCTGTCAGTACCTTGGTCGGAGCGATGAACTGCACGTTCGAGCCGACGAAGCCGTTCTCGCCCTCCAATAGCAGCCGGGTGTTGAGTTCC
>JAGOZU010000171.1 GCA_018058545.1 Promineifilum sp.
CCCCATTCCTCGGCAAGCCCGTTGGCCGGGATGTAGATGGTTTCAATGTCGGCGCGGCTTGATTGATGGTCCACCAGCGAACTGTTGACAATCAGTAGCCCTTCCGGCTTCACCAGAGGTTCATACTTGTGAAATGACGGCAGATTCAGGACGATAGCCACGTCGGGATGGGCCACAACAGGCGCGCCAACCGGATCGTCACTGATGATCACCACGCAATGAGCCGTTCCACCGCGCATCTCCGGGCCATAGGACGGAATCCAGGTGACATGCCGGCCGGCGTCCATCCCCGCGTAGGCAAGCAATTGCCCGGCGAACAGCGCTCCCTGACCGCCAAAGCCCGAGATAATGATTGATGTCTCCATAGGTTGATTTCCCTCGTCGATACTAATGCGCGGCATGAAGAATGGGTGCATCCGTATCTATTGTATGGGTCGAGTGTTCCTCGATTGCCTCGCGGATTACCATGCCCAGCCGTTTGATACCCGTGTTGATTTTCTCCGGATTGCAGAAGGAGAAGTTCAAACGCAACGAGTTTCGGCCGTCGCCATGAGGATGAAACGCGTTGCCCGGAACGAAGGCCACTTTGTGTTCGACCGCCTTCTCGAGTAATTCAGTGGCGCTGATGAATTCGGGCAGCGTCACCCACAGGAACAGGCCGCCTGCCGGGCGAGTCCAGGTGACGCCGTCCGGGAAGTAGCGCTCCATGGCGTCCAGCATGGCATCCCGTCGATCGCGATAGACTTCGCGAATCAACCGGACGTGACCCTTAAGGAAGTCATCCCCTTCTTCGCCACCGGTCAGGAGTCCATGGGCGATAATTTGATTCATGGTGGCCGTGTGAAGATCCATGCCTTGTTTGGCTATCGTGCAACGATGGATCACCTCAGCCGGCGCGACAACCCAGGCCAATCGCAGCCCGGGGGCTAGCGTCTTCGAAAACGTGCTCAGATAAATGACGTTACCGCGCATATATGTCCGGCCGTTGCCGTTCACGGGGGCCGTCTCATCATAATAGTTGATGCCGTCTTTGCCATGACCGAGGCGATGCTTGAGACGCTCGGAATCGATGACCACTAGCGGTGGGATGTGTTCTCCCTCATAGCGCAATTCGCCATAGGGATCGTCCTCGATGATGGGGATGCCGTAACGGTCGGAGAACTCGATCAACTTGTGCCGCCGCTCCAGGGAGAGTGTCACACCGCCAGGATTGTGGAAGTTCGGCAGGATGTACATGAATTTCGGGCCGGCTGTCAGCGCCTCTTCCAGCGAATCCACAATGAGGCCGTTTTCGTCGATCGGAACCGTCGTGAATTCGGCTTGATAGGCTCGCCATGCTTGCAGCGCCCCGAGGTAGGTTGGCTTTTCGGTCAGGATGAGATCGCCCGGGTTGATCAGTATCTTGCCGAGCAGGTCCAGTGCTTGCTGGGAACCACTGGTGATCAACACGTTTTCCGGGGCGGATTCGATGCCGTATTGAGCCATCTTCCGGGCGATCCACTCGCGCAGCGGCCGATATCCTTCTGTGGCACTGTATTGCAAGGCCTGTTTTCCCTGCCTGGCCAGAACCCGATCGGATGCGGCACGAAACGCCTCCACCGGAAAGACTTCCGGCGCGGGCATCCCGCCGGCGAAAGAAATAATATCCGGGCTATCCGCCAGTTTGAGTAGCTCGCGAATGGCCGATCCTTTCATCGACTGCATTCGTTGGGCACAACGATGATTCCATGGAGTTGACATAGGTTTGCTCCTCTTGCTTATCTGCGTGTCGCCAGCTCCGGCGCCACCTTGTAATCACCTAATGGATAGACAGGGATCATCTCGTCCTTGACCCATTCCATTGACTCGCTGGCTGTCATTCCCCAGTTGGTTGGGCAGGTTGAAAGCAATTCCACAATGCTGAAGCCCAATCCCTGAACCTGAGCCTCGAACGCAGTTCGGATGGCCTTTTTGGCCTGGATGATGTGGCGGGCGTCGTGGAGGCTGCGTCGCACGGAATAAGCCGTACCGTCCAGATTGGACAGCAATTCGGCTATCCTGATAGGTGCGCCGCACAGCGCCAGATCGCGGCCGAATGGCGATGAGGTCGTCACCTGTCCCGGCAGCGAGGTCGGGGCCATCTGTCCACCGGTCATGCCATAGACCGCATTATTGATGAAGATAGTCGTAAATTTTTCGCCCCGGGCAGCGGCGTGGATGATCTCACCCATACCGATGGAGGCCAGGTCGCCATCGCCCTGATAGGTGAAGACGATCTTGTCGGGGTGAACGCGCTTGACGCCGGTCGCCATCGCTGGGGCGCGGCCGTGGGCGGCTTCACAGGCATCCAGTTCGAAATAGTTATAGGCGAACACGGAACAGCCGACGGAAGCCACCAGGATCGTATCCTCGCGTAGCCCCATTTCATCAATGACTTCGGCCACCAGCCGGTGGGCGATGCCATGCGTGCAGCCGGGACAATAATGGGTGTAGACGTCCGTCAAGGAGACAGGTCGCTGGTAAACTAGCTTTTCATCGCGGTTTTCAATCGCGACCACATCGATTAATTTTTCATCAGCGGGCAATATGGCCATTACTTGCCTCCTTGCGCAACGTTGGGATGCCGACCGACTCAAACGTCAGGCGGATTTCCTCTTCGATTTCCTCGGGTAACGGGATGATGCCGCCCATCCGACCCTTGAAACGAACCGGGACTCGGTGGCCGACAATCATGCGCACGTCATGGAGCATTTGTCCGGCGTTCATCTCGACCACCAGGAACGAGCGAATGGCCGGATTACGCTCAGCTAACCGGGCCAGTTGCTTTTCCGGGAATGGCCATAGAGAGATGGGCCGAAACAGGCCGACCGGCAGACCTTCGTCACGCAATCGTTTGACCGCCGTCTGGGCCACGCGAGCCGCCGTGCCAAAGCCTATCACGACGACTTCGGCGTCATCGAGGTATGCCTCCTCGTAGCGGACTTCGCTCTCGCGCATAAGCGCCAGTTTGGCTTGCAGGTCAAGGTTTAACTTCTCCAACTGCTCCGCGCCCAAAAACAGGGAGCTGATGGTGTTCTGCGACCGCCCTTTGGCGCCGGTTAAGGCCCATGCGGGCGGTTTCTCCCGCAACGGGCGCATCTCCGGCAGTTCGGCCGGCTCCATCATCTGGCCGATAGCGCCGTCGGCGATCACGAAAACAAGGGTGCGATACTTGTCAGCCAGGTCGAAGGCCAACGTCGTCAGATCGATGGCTTCCTGAACCGTTGATGGCGCGAGAACAATTGGATGGAAATCGCCATGACCGGCGGATTTCGTCACCTGATTATAATCGCTCTGACTAGGTTGAATGTTACCCAGGCCTGGCCCGCCACGCATGACGTCGATGATGACGACCGGCACATTCGATCCGGCAATATAGCTGAACCCTTCCTGCATCAGACTGATGCCGGGGCTGCTGGACGAGGTCATTACCCTCGCGCCGGCGCAAGACGCACCGTAGACCATATTAATGGCGGCAACTTCGCTCTCGGCTTGTAGGAACACGCGATCCAGGTCGACCATCCGCTTGGCCATGTGTTCCAGCAACTCTGTCTGCGGTGTGATGGGATAACCAAAATACGCCTCGCAGCCGGCGCGAATTGCCGCCTCCGCGAAGGCGATATTTCCTTTTAACAATTCTTTAGCCATGGCGTAGGACCTC
>JAGOZU010000101.1 GCA_018058545.1 Promineifilum sp.
GAGCAGTATAGAGGGAGCGTTAAACCAGCGAGCAACTCTCATGGTTATCCATTCCGGCCAATTGACGATCGAAGGGCAGGAAGCCATGATGATCGATCTCCAGGTCTTCACAAACTGGGCCAACGCCTACAAGAGCGGCGATACTGTGCTGGAGAATTTCTACCGCGATCGAATGCGTGTCGAGTTCCGCCCGGCGTTTGAAGCCTGGCTGGCCACCCAACCGCTGGAAAACCCGGACGCGCCGAGCAGCCCGTTCGCCATGGATGAGTATCACCGGGCATTACTTGATGAGGCATCCGATCGGATCACAGAAGCCGGGCAACTTGGCCTTAGCGCGGAGGTTGCCGGGTCCTTTGCCGATGAATATACCCTGTCGATTCTCATCCTGGCCGGCGCACTGTTGCTGGCAGGACTGGCTCAACGCTTTGAATGGGCGGAGTTGCGCATCGCGGTGGTCGCCATATCCTTGCTGGTGCTGTTGGCCAGCATCATCAACATCGTTCGTCTGCCGATTGTCTGAACGAGCCGGGGCTTCGCTGTATACGATATGCACATTTGGCCGGTCTGCGTATAATCTTACCGGTCATAGCCTGAGAGGATCTGTCGCCGGGCAGCGTTCTCGTAAACATTCATACGAGGGGTAAATGCATATGACGACGATAAGGACGATAGCGCGCTTTCTGGTGGCGGGGTGCGCCCTTGTTGCGACGGCGTTCATGGCCGCCAAACGAAAGGACGCGCCGGTTGCGTCGCCTGTTAGTGAAGCGGCCGCTTCCTCCGGCTCCACAACGCCTAACATTCTTCTCTTCAGTATTGACGATCTGGATGCCGACACATTGCAGCGCATGCTCGATGCCGGCCAACTCCCCAATATCAAATCCAGAATCGCCGAAGGTGGCGTCAATTTCAGCAACGCAGTCGTATCGACCAGCATCTGCTCCCCTTCACGAGCGACAATGCTGACCGGCAAGTTCAGCCATAACCATCGCACATGGCATGTTGTCGGCGATGAGGGTCCGGAACAGTTCGATGACTATCTGACGACGACGAACGATAGTTACCTGCCGGTATGGCTCAACAATACGCACTATCGCGCCTTTGTGGGCAAGTTTCATCTCGGTTCAAAGCATCCCGGCTGGGATTTCTATCGTCCGGTCGAAGGCTATGATCAGCGGCCGGGAATGTATCGAGCTAATGAGGGCGGCCGCGATGTCTGGCCGGACGTGTATCAGACCAAATATGTCGGCGACGCGGCCAAACAAGCCATCCAGGCGTCGGGGGATCGCCCCTTTTTTCTCTACGTAGCCCCTATCTCGACCCATGTGGCCCTTTCCAGTTGGTCCCAGAAGCCCGATCAGGCCCAGACAACCTATACGGGGACGCCGGTCGCCTTCTCCCAATTTCCTGAAACCCAGACTAACGGCTGGCGACAACATCTGGTGACGGTTGATTTCAGCAGTGGCGCGCCGAACTATTTCTGGTGGTCGCGTGACAGCCGTCGGCGGGATAGCGGCTGGGGCAATTGGTCCAGCTCGGGGGACGAGTCAACCGTGGCTCCCAACACCGGCGACGGATCTGTGGCGGGCTGGAATATCATGTTGCCGGCTCCGAATACGCGCCGGCAACAACTGGTGCGGCAGCGCGGCACCCGGATTGAGTTCTATGCTCGCGATCTGGTAGTTGGCCAGCCGACCCAGCCCTGGACGCTGACGACGGATGAGTCCACGTTGGCCGGCACAGGCTCCATGCCTGTTGTAGGCTGGTCAGCCGTGATCTTCCCCAGCGGAACCATTCGACAGCAGGTTGTGCGTGGCAGCGAGACGATGGGTTACGCCAGCTATGTGCGCCATCGCCATCCGATCACCGGTATATTCTCACCGTGGCGCCTGGACCCTGACTGGGGTGAGCCGGTCGTATTCGGCCGATTGGGCGGCTTCTCCATAATCCCGACGCGAGGATCGCGTTACATCATCAAGTTGATTCTGAGGCGACCGGGAGCCACCCGGTATGAATGGTGGCAAAGCGGCGAGCTGATCGATTATCAGGAACTGGCCATCACCGGCTCGGTCGAAGGCAGCCTACGCAGCGGGACCTCGCCCACCTTGCCGGATGAAGGGGATGTCTTCCTCGATCCGGCGAAGGAATATTCACGACTGGGAATGGTTCCGCCCGACAGGGAAAGCAACGAAGAGGATGGGGGAACAGGATCGACCGGCGTGGAGCCTATCGCCAGAGAGATCCATCCCTACTTCGTGATGCGCGCCCATGCCGAAGGAAACTGGTCGCCTGTCGCACCGGGACAGACCTATAACTATGGCGGGAATTACCCGGCCGGCAGATTGCGTGCCGGGAGCGATCCTAACGGCTTCACGCCATCTTCGCCTGCCTATGGGTTGCCGACAGGCAAGGCCTCTTTTAACCGGCGGATCGATAATTCCACCCCCTTCTTCGGCGAGGCAGCCTGGCCCAATTTGAAGGAACCCGTGCCCGGCAATCGTATCCAGCAGGACTATCTGGGTCGATTGGTGCTCGACCGGATGGAGCAACTCATCACGATCGATCGCATGGTGGGCGAGGTGATGGACGCGGCCGGGCCTAATACCATCGTCATCTTCACGTCCGATAACGGGCATTTCAATGGCGAGCACCGGCTGGGCAACAAACTGGCGGCGCAGGAGGAGTCGATCCGTGTGCCCCTGTACATACGCGGGCCCAATTTTCAGCCGCGCACCGAGACCCGGCTGGTGGCCAATATCGATATCGCGCCGACGATCCTGGATTGCGCGGGACACAACTGGCTCGATCGCACGATCAACGTGGACGGCCGTTCGCTGCGTCCGTTGCTGGAGAACAAGCCCAATGTACCGTGGCGACGAACGATGTTTCTGGCCTACCATCGGCCTCGCGGCGATGTCGAGGTCAGTTCATCGGTTGACTGGCGGTTCGGCTTGCCGGACTATCTGGGGTTGCGCCAACTAAACGGGAATCCGCGCATTAACACGACCTACGTGCAGTATTATGACGATATCGCCGATCTGTCGAAGGTCAGCGATATCGAATATTACAATATGGACATTGATCCCTATCAGACCAATAACCTGGCCACAGGCAAGATCAATGCCCTGGATTCACTCATGCGCGAATTTTATCGTACAGCCGGGCCTCGTTGCCGGGTTCTGGATACGCGAGGAAGTTAGGCATATGGCGCGCCGGGGACATTAGTCGCGGATCGTATTATCAACACGCCGGCGACCGAATCGGAATGGCGCCGGTTGGTGGCGGATTAGTCACCGGCGGCGGGGAAGCACAAACGAAGCAACAAAAGGATTTGACATGGATTTTTCGTTTTCAGACCAACACAAAATGATCGAGCGGACGGTATATGATTTCGCCCGCAAGGAGATCATGCCCGTCATCAAGGAGCATGACCGCAACCACACCTACCCTCATGAGCTATTGCCCAAGATGGCCGAGCTGGGCTTTCTGGGCATCTGCCTGCCGGTGCGCTATGGCGGCGCGGGGATGGATTATCTGTCGCTGGGGATTTTGTCGGAGGGGCTGGAGTTCGCCGATTCATCGGTGCGCGAGACGATTGCCGTCCACCTTGGGCTGCACGCGCTGCCCATCTTTCAATGGGGGACGGACGAGCAGAAGCGGGAATTTCTGCCACCTCTGGCGACGGGCGAGCATATCGCCTGCTTCGGCCTGACGGAGCCGGGCGCAGGGTCGGACGTAGCGGCGATGGGCAGCCGAGCCAAACGCGACGGCGACGACTATATCCTGAACGGCGAGAAGATGTGGATCACGTTGTCCGATGTGGCCGACCGCTTTCTGGTGTTCGCCAAGACCGCGCCGGAGCGGGGAGCCGGCGGCATCACCGCGTTTATCCTGGAGCGTGGCTGGCCGGGCCTGACGACAGGCTCCATCGAAGGCAAGATGGGCGTGTGGGCCAGCAACACAGGCTGGATCAACATGGCTGATGTGCGCGTGCCGACCTCCCACCGGTTGGGCGAAGAGGGCGAGGGGTTCAAGATCGCCATGAGCGCGCTGGATAACGCGCGCTATGGCGTGGCGGCGGGGGCGGTGGGCATCATCAAGGCTTGCCTGGAGGAGTCGATCGCCTATGGGCGGCAGCGCAAGACATTTGGTCGCCCTATCGTGGATTACCAGTTGGTGCAGCAGATGCTGGCCCACATGCAGCAGGGCATCGATATCGGTCAATTGCTGGTGTGGAAGGCGGGCTGGCTGAAGAATCAGGGTATTCGCAATACACGGGAGACGAGCGCGGCCAAGTGGTATTGCACTGAGGCGGCCCGGCGCGCGGCCGATGACGCCGTGCAGATCCACGGTGCGTATGGCTATTCCAACGAGTACAACGTGGAGCGTCATCTGCGAAACACCAAGAGTTCGGTTATCTACGAAGGCACATCGCAGATTCACACGCTGATGCAGGCGGGCTACGCGCTGCGTGAGCGCCACGATCGGCCGATGCGCTGCGAGATGCCGGCCTATGACCCCGATTATTGGGAAGCGGAAGTTTAGTTCAATCGGCTGGTTGGTTGAAAGCGCCGGATGCCCTTATCCCGGGCTACGTCCGCCTAGGGGGACGTAAGGGCGCCGGCGTTGTCCACGATCACCGGCACGGCCACCTCATCAAACGTGCCGTCGTTCCGAATGACGGTCAGGAGCAGGCTGTAAAGGCCGTCATCGACCAGGGTCGTGTCCCAAACGGCAAGCTCGGCCGCGTCGACTGGTGCGTCACTGCGCTCCACGAGGTTTTCCATCTTCTCCGGCGTTAGCCCGGGAAAGACGGCCAGACGGTAATAAGCGAAGTCGTCCCCCCCGGCCGAGCCGACCACCGACAATTGACCATTGACGACGGCCCACGGCTCCAGCTTCAATTCGGCCGCCCCCGACCGGGTGGGTATTGATCCAATGGTGTCATATTCGATGGGTGGCGATTCAATCCCGGCTGAGATCGCCCATTGAGCGGCCGCCGGCGGCATGACGGTGTAGACACGCCGCTCGATCAGGTGAGGCGGGGTGTAGATTGTCGCCAGCCGCCCCGTCTCGCGATTGACCGCTACCTCGCGGGTCATGGTATCGAACGCGGTCGGTTCCGTGCCGGGAATGAACCACTCGCGCACTGTGGGGCAGCCCACCTCCGGCGACGGCAACAGCCCCGACAAATCGCAGACATCGATCGGGCGCAAGGACGGCGGCCGCGACCAGCCGGACGGCTCGGTTCCCGCAATGGCTTGTTGCATCAACGCTCGCCACAGTGGCGCGGCATCGGCGCTCCCGGTCGCTCCATCACCGGTGACCCGCACACCGACGAGGCGATCCGGCGTATAGCCGACCGCCCAGGCATGGCCCGCGGCCGATTCGCCATTGCTAACCGCCGCCGACCGCCCGTCAGGCAATTCGGGAGAGACCGAGCAGTCGATCAGAGCGCAGCGAGTGTCATGATCGGCCAGGATATCGGTCAGTAAATAGGCCAGTTCGGCGGCCAACGTTTTTTTCGTCGCCGTCTCGCGAGCGTAGACCTCGCGTCCGTTAGCATCCACTATCCTGGCTATTGTGGCCGGGCGCTCAGGATCGTCGGCCATGCCGGCCATCGCGCCGCCGTTGCCGATGGTTGCGAAGGCGCGACCGATGTCGAGCAGAGACGCCTCAAATCCGGTTTCGGCAAAGGACAGATCGTCCGGCCCATCCGGCCGCAGCCCCAGCGCTCGCGCGGTCTCGCGCACCAGACCAACACCAACCCAACCCAAGGCCTCGGCCGCCGTCACCGCTCGATCGGCCGCGAGCGCTTGACGCAGCCTGAGCGGGCCAAGATACAAGCCGTCGGGGTTGCCTGACGAGTAGGATTGGCCGTCTTGCAGATAGACGGACGGCACATCCATCATCGCGCTGGCCGCCGTATACCCCTGGCTCAATACGGTCAGGTAGATAAACGGCCGAACCAGCGTGCCGATGGAATAGGAGGTAAAGGCGGCTTGGCCGGTCATCGCCTCGATCTCGCCCGTTGCCGGATTCAGGACGACGACGGCCGCTTCCGTTATGGCCCCATTTGTTTCAGCCGGTAGCGCATCCGCGGTTGGGCAAGGCGGCGCCCCCTCCGGCCCCAGGTCCTCGATCGCGCGGGTCACGAGGCAAATGGCCTGGGTCTGAATGGCCATATCGAGCGTCGTCTCCGCCCGCCACCCCCCGGCCAAAAGACGCGCGGGGCCGAGGATTGCCTCCAGTTCGCGTCGAGCCAGCCGGGCGAATTCGGGGGCGACCGATTGGCTGCCCGGGGGCGCGGCCGTCGCCGTCGGTTCCTCGCGGGCGGCCGCCTCGTCCCGGGGAGTGATGGCGCTCATCGCAGTCATGGTTACCAGGACGGCATCCCGCTCCAGCCGAGCCGCCGCCGGGTCGTCGAACGGGTTCGCCGCGGGCTTTTGGGCCAGTGCCGCCAGCATGGCCGCCTCACCCAAGCTGAGATCGGTCGCGCTCTTGTCGAAATAAACCCTGGCCGCAGCCTCGATGCCATAGGCAAGGTGACCATAGTAGCGGCTGTTGATGGCCCATTCCAGCATATGGCGTCGGGAGATGGTTTCCTCCAGTTGCCGGGCCAGCAGCCAATCCTGTATCGTTCGCCGGGTGTCTGCGGGCCGGGCGGTCGCGCCGTCGCGCAAGTGATTGGCGATCAATTCGCGGATGATGGGTGAATGGTCATCACGAATCGCGCCGGTACGCAACCATTCGGTCCAGACCGAGGAGACTGAAGGCGTTTCGGCGGTGAAGAATAGGGGATCGGCCGCCGCCAGGTAGGCGACGATGACGTGATCCGGCAAGGTATCGATGGCCACCCACCCGGCCCCGGCAGCGCGCGGGTCGGTGATTTCGTCGATAAGAACGGGGTGGCGTACGCCGGAAGAATCGGGCGCTCCTCGGGCAAATAGTTGGGTCGTCTCCAGGGTGGGTCGGTAGCGGGACGGCAATTCCTCGAGCGTGTGGATGTCGGGCAAGCCGCGCGTCAGAAGAAACGCACCGGCCGCGCCCCCGGCGGCCACAGCGAGCGGGAAGAGGATTAGGAGCGAAAGCAGCACCAAGGTTGCCGCCGTCACGATGCGCCCAAGGCTGCGTCCGGGCCGATTGGCCCAAGACGCTCGCTCCCGGCGACGGCGGACGATATCGGTGGCGCGCATGAATGCCATTGTCGCAGTTTGCGTTCGACCGGGCAAGCCCGCTGTGGAAGCCCAGCCTCTGATATCGCGCCTGGCATTGTCCCTGATTCGTGCCCCCTGCTACAATTTGGACACGATGGCCGATCGATCCATGTCTGACGAACTGAGCGAGGATACCGTAAGTCGCGCATTGACGACCGAATGGCTCGGCCGCCCCTATCTCTATACCGCTGCCATCGACTCCACCAACGACCGTCTCAAGCGTATGGCCGCCGATCCGGCCGTCGCTTCGGGAACGGTCTTGCTGGCCGATTATCAATCATCAGGTCGCGGCCGGATGCAACGACGCTGGGAGGCGCCTCCGGGTACATCGTTATTGTTCTCGGTCTTGCTCCGGCCCGGTTGGCTCGCCCGGCAGGCGACGTGGCTGACGATGCTGGCCGGCATGGCCGTGGCTGAATCGATTGAATCGGTCACCGGCTTGCTAACCCGGCTCAAGTGGCCCAACGATGTCGTCATCGCGCATGAGGCCGGCATTGACCACGATATCCAATGGCGCAAAGTGTGCGGCCTGTTGCTCGATGTCGCTCTGGCCCCCGACGGCCGCGTGGAAAGCGCCATCCTTGGCGTTGGCCTGAACGTCAATATCGCCAAAGATGCCCTGCCGGACGCTTCGACCCCGCCCACCAGTCTGCTGATTGCCGTAGGCCGTCCGATCTCCCGCCTGCCCTTGCTGGTCGATTTGCTTGGCCGCCTGGAATATCATTACCAAGCCGCCATGAGTGTTCGCTCACCAGCCGTCGCCTGGGCGGAGCGGTTGGTGACGATCGGCCAGGCGGTTCAGGTGACGGCCGTCGGTTCGGCCGAGGTGCTGAACGGAATCGCTGAATCCGTCGACGAATGGGGGCAGTTGCTGGTGCGAGACGAAAGTGGCGCGCTGCACGCAATCGCCGCGGGCGATGTCACCTTGCGCCGGCATTGACATTTGGCCCGGGTCGCGTTACGCTATGTCAAGTAGTTTCTTTGGAGAACAGGCAAATGAGCGACGACACAATTGAATTCGAACAGATGGAAGAGGCCTCGGCCGATGGCTATGAGATGGTGGCCTATCGCGCTCCCCGCGGGACGTGGGATTTCAACGAAGGGCAACGGATCGCTCTCTCCTTCCTCATATGGCTGAATATCATCGTATTCGTTGTCGGATATCTGGCTATCACCGGGCAGGTATCTCTCTGATCGGACCCTCAAATCTTCTGCCTTCCGACGTGCCGAGATGACTGGCCGATCGTGGCCAAATAGAATAAGAATAATCAGGATGCAGCCTACGGCGTGCAAATGACCGACGCCAGGTAGAGGATCGCGCCGGAGGACCGCCCGTTGCTTTGCAGGAGGGTGTCGGTGGTGATGCCGCTAAAGGCGGCGACACCGGACCACGTGTCGCCCTCCTCGACCACATACGGCCGCCAGTCGCCGCTGCAGCAGGAAGGATCGCCTACCGGAATGCGAATGACATGGCCAGGAATCAGCGAAGTTGACGAAATACCGTGCCGCGCCATCAGGGTGATCGACGTGACGAATCGCCGGGATATGCTGTAGAGAGTGTCCCCTGCCTGCACCGTATAGTCTGTGAATATGATGCATGAGGCTTGGGGGATCGGTGTGACGGTCGGCGGCGGGGCGGTGGGGAGAGGTTGAATCGTCGTAGCCGGTGGTGCGGTGGGCAGGATGGCCGGTGTGCCTGTGGGTATTTGCGAAAATTGCTGCCCCCCTGTGCCCTGCTCAACGGGAACCAGGTAGACCTCTTGTTGAGGATCCATGGCTATTCGCACCTGTCGCCCTTCGACCAACACGTCGGAGGAGCCACGCGGCAGCTTCGGCCGCGCCTGCGCGTAAACGACCAACAAGCCTCCCAGCGCCAACAGGATGGCGGCCAGGATGACCATGGTTAATTGAGGCAACCGGGATTTACAGCCCGAGGGTTGTTGAGACGCCATATTTTCCTGGTGCGATGCCGACGCGCTTCTTCCATAGCGATTGAATCGTGATTATGTTACACTTGCCTTTGCTTGGCGGCAACCCTCGCAGGTCCGAATTGTTGAATTGCCGCCGTCTGTCCGCAACCCATAGTGGAAGAATCCACAGATTTCACTGATCCCACAGATTTAACAGAGGTGAAACCGCCCGGTTTGTGGCATCCGGAATCTGTTGATCCACCAGGAGTGATACAGCATGAACCGAAAGCGGCCACAACTGGAGGAGTTCGAGGCCATGAGTCTCGCTCCGTATGCCTTGCGCAGCGCCGAGTCACGCGGCCGCGCATACCCCGAGCCGGAATCCGCCACCCGCACGGCCTTCAATCGCGACCGGGATCGCATCATCCATACCACTCCGTTCCGCCGGCTGATGTACAAGACACAGGTGTTTGTCTTTTTCGAGGGCGATCATTATCGCACCCGGCTGACCCACACCCTGGAGGTGTCGCAACTGGGTCGTGCTCTGGCGCGCGGCCTCGGGGGCAACGAAGACCTCACGGAGGCCATCTGCCTGGCCCACGACCTGGGTCATGCGCCGTTTGGCCATGCCGGGGAACATATGCTCAATATACTCATGGCCGACCACGGTGGCTTCAACCATAACACGCAGAGTTACCGGATCGTCACCGAACTGGAGAGTCGCTATCCTGATTTTCCAGGCCTCAATTTGACGTATGAGACCCGGGAGGGAATGCTGAAGCACGAGACGGATTACGACGTCAGCGAGGCGGCCGAATACGAGCCGGACAAACGGGCCTCGCTGGAGGCGCAGATCGCCAACCTGGCCGACGAGATCGCCTACGATGCCCACGACCTCGACGATGGTTTGCGGGCCAGATTGTTCACCCTGGAGGAACTGGAGGAGCTGGCCGTCTGGCGCGAGTTGTGCGATTTCGCCGGTTGGAAGCCGGGCATGACCTTCACCTCAATGCACCGCCATGAGATCATCCGCGAGCTAATCGGTCGATCGGTCACCGATGTCATGATCCGGACGGATGAAACCTTGACGCTGAATCATATTGATTCACCGGAGAAGTTGCAGCGTCACTCGACGAACGTCGTCGGCTATTCGCCCGAGTTCGGCCAAAAGGTCCGCGCGCTGAAGCGATTTCTTTTTGAGCGTATGTATCGTCACTACCGGCTGGTGCGTATGCAAACCAAGGCCGAGCGTTTCATCGCCGATCTGTTCGAGGCCTATGTCAAGGAACCGCACATGTTGCCCAGCGAGACCCAGGCGAGGCTTTCCAACCGGCCCGTGGAGCGAGTGGTGGCCGACTATATCGCGGGCATGACCGACCGCTATGCTCTCGACGATTGGCAGCGGTTATATGACCCCTATATCCGGGCCTGAGTCCACCCTGACCAACAAAAAAGTCCGGCAACGAGCACGCTGCCGGACTTGAAATCCCTGAAAATCCGGTCCCGATCTAGTAGCCGGACAAATCACCCTCATCGGCGGCCGACTGGGTGGCGACGTAGTCACCCTCCTTGGCCCAGGCCGACAACTCGATAGTGAAACGTTCGAAGTAGCTTGCGTCGGGCATGTCGGCGTTGTTGCCGTACTCCAGTTCGGTGATCTCGGCATTGATGATCAGCGAGGCTGTCTCCAGCACGATGGTCTCATTCTTGCGCGCCAGCACCGGCTCGCCCTTGGGGGCCAGCTTGGCCTTCAATGCATCGTCGAAGAAGGCGTGGTCGCTCATGATCACCTTGGTGATGGTGCGAATGTCGTTCTTGTCGAAGAGCCAGACCTCGAAAGCCGTCACGTTTTTGGGCGTGGTTGCGCCGAGTGTTTCGGAGGTGCCCACGCCGCATTCACCCAGGAAATTGCCGGCCGCGTTTTCGATGCTAAAGGCGTCGTCGTAAGTGTCGTGACCGCGCGTATAGGCTGCGCGGAATCGGGCGATGGGGATGGCCGCCGGTTCGGCGAAGGCCTCGGCCGTGGCCATGCCGGCGTCAGCAAAACCTGGACGCCGCGGTGACGGGCCAGACTTGCGGGTCGGTGCCGGGTCACTATAGGTCACGCCGCCTTCGTCGGCCGCGCCTTCCATGATCTCCCGCCGGCGATTCCAGACGTAGAAGATGGCCAGCAACAGCAACAGTAACAACAGGCCGAGCAAGAGTAAAGGCAGCATGTTAGAGCCGCCCTCGCCGGTGGTTGTATCGGGGACGGTGCCGGGAACGGCGGCCGTCGCGCCGGGAACGGGGGCTGTCGTGCCCGGCGTGGCTGATGTTCCCGCGGGCGCGCCCGCCCCAACCAGACTGCCGCATCCGGCGCCGTTGACGATGGTCGCCGCCGCCACCAGGCGCTCCTGGTCGGCCGGATCGAGGGAGGTTTTAGCCAGCTCGCAGGCGACCGCATCGCCCCCCCAATTGCCTATAGTATTGCGCAGTCTTTCCTGATTGTTGTCGAAGGCGTAGAGTTCGGCCGCGTTGC
>JAGOZU010000027.1 GCA_018058545.1 Promineifilum sp.
TGCTGCTGGAAATCGCCGGCCTGACTGCCAATCTCCACGGCCCGGTCCTTTATGTCTCCGGCGAGGAGAGCGCCCGGCAAATCAAGATGCGAGCCGAGCGCCTTCGCCTTGAGGCCGAGGATCTCTATTTGGTGACCGAGACCAGCCTCCATGCTATCCTGGATCACATCACCGCCGTCCGCCCGGTCATGACCATTGTTGACAGCATCCAGACGACTTATGACGAAAACCTGACCTCATCGGCCGGCAGCGTCAGCCAGGTGCGTGAATCTGCATCCCGTTTGCAGGAAGTGGCCAAACAAACGGGCGTGATCGTCGTTCTGGTCGGCCACGTCACCAAGGAGGGGGCCATCGCCGGGCCGCGCGTGCTGGAGCATATCGTCGATACCGTGCTTTATCTGGAAGGCGACCCGTTCCATCGCTATCGACTGCTGCGCAGCGTGAAAAATCGCTTTGGCGCGACGAGTGAGGTGGGCGTTTTTGAGATGGTTGAGCAGGGTATGGTGGAAGTACCCAATCCGTCGGAGGCTTTTTTGGCCGAGCGACAGGCCAACGCGCCCGGCTCAGCCATCGCCGTCACGCTGGAGGGCACGCGGCCGCTGCTGGTCGAGGTACAGGCCCTGGCCAGCGCGACGACTTTCACCAATCCACGACGCACGCCCAACGGGATCGACATGAATCGCCTGCTGTTGTTGACGGCCGTGCTCACCCGCCGCGTCCATATTCCGTTGCATGACAAGGATGTCTTTGTCAACGTCATCGGCGGCTTGCAGATCTCCGAACCGGCGGCCGATCTGGCCGTCGCCCTGGCCATCGCCGGCAGTGTCAAGGACCGGCCGATTCATGCCGATATGGCCTTTTTCGGCGAGGTTGGCCTGAGCGGCGAGTTACGGGCGGTCAGTCAGCTGGAGCCACGTCTGAAAGAGGCCGTCAAGCTGGGCTTCAAGCGCTGTGTGGTCCCGCGAACCCGCCAGCTGAAAGTGACGGCCGCGCCGCCGGGATTGGAGATCATCGGTTGTCGCAGCCTGCAGGAGGCTGTCGACTTGGCGTTAATCCATTAGCCGGGCTTGTCGATTGGTCGCCAACGGATTCTATGGTCGTCACCTGGATCGCCCTTGAAATTTTCCAATAACCCGCTATAATCCTGAACTCGTTGCCCGATAATGGCAAAGCACGGCCATCCCATCGGCTTCCGCTCCCGGCAAGTGACCGGGGGCAATGCTCGCTAGAGTAAATTCCAGGGAAAAGGAGATTTGCAACGTGCGTGATTACGAAGTAACGATTGTCATCCAACCTATGTTGGAAGAAGCTGGGCGCGCCGAATTGATCGAGCGCCTCAGCAACCTGCTGGTTCCCGGTCCCAAGGAAGATGGCGCGCTGACCGCCAATCATTGGGGCGTCCGCCGGTTGGCTTACCCCATCAAGAAATTCCAGGAAGGTTATTACGTCCTCTACGAGGCCAAACTGGACCCCACTCGCATCAAGGATATTGAGCGCAGCCTGCAATATAACGAAGATGTGCTTCGCTATCTGGTTGTGCGCAAAGATGAGTAGCCCCCAAACGGGTTTGTGACGATGGCATCAGGCCGCAGCTTGAACAAAGTCATGGTCATCGGCTGGCTGGAGGATGAACCTGAGGTTCGCCAGACACCCAGTGGCCGAGCAGTGGCCTCCTTCAGCGTCGCTACGTCTCGAAGCTGGACTTCGACCGAGGGCGAACAGCACGAAGAGAAGGAGTGGTTCAACGTCGTCGCTTGGGGTTCCCTGGCGGAATTGTGCCGGGGCCGCCTCACTCAAGGTCAACAGATATATATCGAAGGGCGATTGCAGACCCGTAGTTGGGAAGACAACCTCGGCCGCAAGCACTTCCGCACTGAAGTCGTCGCCCAGGATTTGATAGTGCTCTCAGAATAAAGAGGATAGACAGATGCAAGCTTCAAACAACCGACCCAATCGGCGATTCCGCGCCACCAAGCGTGTGTGTCAATTCTGTGTGGAAAAGACTGAAATCGATTACAAACAGGTGGACGTGCTCGTCCGTTATGTCAACGAGTTTGGCCGCATGCGGCCGCGTCGTCAGACCGGGACCTGCGCCAAGCACCAGCGTGCGCTGGCTCGCGAGATCAAGCGCGCTCGCCATATCGCCCTGCTGCCCTTCGTCTCCGATTAAACCCGATATCGTTGACAACAGTAGACTGATATGGCCAAGAAAAATCAGACAACCAGCGAATCCGAAGATCAGCGACAATCGCGCAAGGAAATCCTGATTGCGCGCAAGCAAGAGCGCCAACTGCGCAACATCCGCATCGCGGTTATTGTGGGTGGCATCTTCATCGCCCTGATCATCGCCATCGCCCTGGTTAACGAACTGTTCATCACCCCCAATCGCGCTGTAGCCACGGTGGGTGATCAAACCATCACGCTCCGGGAATGGCAAAACCGCGTCAAGTTCGAACGCGCCCAGCGCATCATCTTCCTGGAGAACCAACTGGAAGCGTTCGGCGGCGATGTCGGCATCGTCCAGCAATTTGGCGGCAGCGTCATCAATGAGCTGTTCGATACCCAGACGATGGGACAGAACGCGATCAACACCATGGCCGATGAACTGGTCATCTGCCAGGGCGTTGAAGAACGAGGCCTCGCGATTACCGATGCGGATGTTCAGGCTCTGATCGGCGAGAACTACGCCTTCTATGGCGAAGGTGTTTCGCCCACTCAGCCGCCGCCCCCGACGGCGACTATCCAGCCGACGCCATCCCTGACGCCCATCCCCACGGCCGTCATCACCGATATCGTTCCCACCCAGACGCCTCTGCCGTTGCCGACGGTCGGCCCGACCTTCACGCCCGCCCCGACGGCTACCCCGGTTTCCGAGGCTGAATTTCAGCGACAGTACGGCGAATTGGTAGCCCAGCTCAAGG
This sequence comes from Promineifilum sp., assembly GCA_018058545.1. Taxonomy (GTDB): domain Bacteria; phylum Chloroflexota; class Anaerolineae; order Promineifilales; family Promineifilaceae; genus Promineifilum. The sequence goes on from JAGOZU010000027.1 coordinate 2,922, forward strand.
ACTTGGGCGTCGATGAATCCGTCTACCGCCAGGTCGTTCGCGCCACGTTGTGCCGCGAGAGATTGGCCGAAGCCCTGACCGAGGAGTTGCCCATCTCGCGCATGGCCGAGATGGCCAGTGTCTTCGTGATCACCGCCGACAGCGAAGAGTCGGCTAACGAGATTCAGGCGATGGTCAAGTCCGATGGATTCCTGACCGCCTGGAATACCGTTGCCAGTCGTCCGGTTGATCCCCAGGCCACCGATGCGCCGGTCACCAATGCCTTCGAATTGCAATGGCGTACCCGGGAGAGCCTGACCACCGGTATCGGGTCGGGGATCGCCGCGGCCGCTTTCGATCAGGCTCTCAATACACCGAGCGCGACCATCCCGGTTACCGGAGCGGACGGCACGACAACCTATTACATCATCATGGTTAACGGCCGCGAGGATCGGGAGATGTCGGAGACGGACTTCCAGGCCCGACAGGCGGACGCCGTGAACCGTTACGTGGATGAGCGGTTGACCGGCAAGCTGCAGATCAACGACATGTGGCGCTCCCGTGTGCCGACCTTACCCGCGCTGGATCCCAAATTCCTGGCTCCGCCCACGGCAACGCCGATCGTAACACCGGCGGCGACCCTGGCGCCGGAGTCCGGCGAAGGGGATTAATCCTCGGTCGACATGGAATGACAATGTAAAGGCCGGGCGGGATAATTCCTGCCTGGCCTTTTGTTCTTAATCCGGCAACAGCTTATACCCGAATGTGCGGCCGACATGGATGAGTTTCAGTGGATTCACGGAGCGATCGCGGTTGAATCCGTGCTGCTGGCTGGCAGCCGCGAGGTGTCGGCCGTTTATGTCAGTCGGGGCCGCTATGATGGCGCCGCGTCACGAATCCAGCAACTGGCGCGTGCTCTTGGCGTGACCGTCGAGCGCGTGCCCGATGCTGTCATCGCCGAGCATGTTTCCGGTGACGGCCACGGCGGGATCATCGCCCGGGTAGGCCCTCGCCGCTTGGTTGCGCCGGACGAGCTGATAAGCCGGGTCGGGGCGGTGAATGTGATGCTGGATGGCGTCGAGGACCCTTTCAACTTTGGTCAGGCGGTGCGTTCGCTCTATGCGGCCGGGGTCGACGGTCTGATTGTCCGACCGCGAAACTGGCTGTCGGCTGCCGCTACGGTCATCCGGGCATCGTCAGGCGCGACAGAACTCATGCCGACGGCCGCGGCCGAAGTAGAGATTGCCCTGGCGACGGCCGCCGGGCGGGGGATTCCCGTGGCTGTGGCCGTATCCGAAGACGCGCGGCCGATGTACGAGGTCGATCTGACGGGGCCGTTGTTGTTGATCATCGGCGGCGAGAAGAGAGGCGTCGCCCGCGCCGCGCGGCAGTCCGCGAACATTCGTGTCGCCATTCCCTACGGCCGGGATTTCCAACATTCGCTGGGGACGGCCGCGGCGGCGGCCGTGCTGGCCTTTGAGATCGCCCGCCAGCGCCGGCATCGCCACAATGAGAGCCATTAAGGCCGGTCGATTTCGCTCCTCAAAAATGGCTGTGCTATACTTTTACCGTTCGTTAAATCCATTATGTTCGGGGCGAACGATCGTTCGCCTTTCCTTTTGCCCGACGTCGGGACCCTCATGGGCCACTCTAAATCGGCACGGGCAAAACCGTTTATCCATTTGACTGGAAGGAGAGCGCTGTGAACCTACATGAGTTTCAGGCCAAGCGACTGTTCGCGGAGCACGGTATACCGATCCCGCGAGGAGAGGTCGCTTACACACCGGGGGAAGCCCGCCGGATCGCCCAGGATTTGGGCGGCAAGGCGGTTGTCAAGGCTCAGGTTTTGATCGGTGGCCGCGGCAAGGCGGGCGGCATCAAGGTTGCCCAAAGCCCTGACGAAGCCGAAGCCAATGCCAAGGCGATCCTGGGGATGCATATCAAGGGTTTTACCGTCAACAAAGTTCTGGTTGATAGTCTGGCCCCCGGCATCAAGCAGGAGCTGTATCTGGCGGTGCTGATCGACCGCGGACAACGACGGCCGATGATCATGGCTTCGGCCGCGGGTGGCATGGATATCGAAGAGGTCGCCGACAAAACGCCGGAGAAGATCCACACGGTCCACATCGATCCGGTCTTGGGCGTGCGCAGCTATCATACGACCTACCTCGCCAAGGGCATGGGGCTGCCGCGCGAGCTGTGGGGCGACTTCAACAAGATCGTTTCCGGCCTGTACGAATGCTTCAAGACGAATGATGCCTCGCTCACGGAGATCAATCCGTTGATCATCACCGGCGAAGACAAGCTCATGGCGCTCGACGGCAAGATGTCGATCGATGACAACGCGCTCTCCCGCCACCCGCAATTGGCCGAGATGCGCGACTTCGAGGAGGAGCCGCCCACCGAGGCCGAGGCTCGCGAGGCGGGATTGACCTTCATTCAACTGGACGGCAATATCGGTTGCATGGTCAACGGTGCCGGTTTGGCGATGGCGACCATGGACATCATCAAGCTTTATGGCGGCGAGCCGGCCAACTTCCTTGACATCGGCGGCGGTGCGCGTGCCGATCAGGTGGCGACAGCCCTCAAACTCATCTTGTCTGACCCCAAGGTTGAGGCCGTGCTGTTCAATATTTTCGGCGGCATCACCCGCGGTGACGAAGTCGCCCGAGGGATTCTGTCTGCGCTAGGGCAGATCGACACCGATGTGCCGATGGTCGTTCGGCTGGCCGGGACCAATGCCAAAGAAGGGCTGGCGCTGCTGGCCGAGGCGGATATGATGACCGCGGCGACTCTGTCGGAGGCGGCGCAAAAAGCGGTGGCGGCAAAGTCGGCCCGTGAGAGTGGGAGGGCATCATGAGTATTCTCGTTGACAAGAACACGCGACTGTTGGTGCAGGGCATCACCGGCCGGGAAGGTACATTTCATACCAATCAGATGATCGCCTTCGGCACCAACGTCGTCGGCGGCGTGGTCCCCGGCAAGGGTGGCCAGAATTTTGATGGCGAAAAAGGCCCCGTGCCCATCTTTGACACGGTGCGCAAGGCGGCCGAAGAGACCGGAGCCAATGCCACCATTATCTTCGTGCCCGCCAAGTTCGCCCCGGACGCGATGTACGAGGCGGCCGATGCCGGCCTGCCCCTGATCGTTTGCCTGACCGAGCATATCCCCGTTCTGGAGATGATCTCCGTCCGGGCTTACCTCGATCAGCGCGATTCCCGGCTCATTGGCCCGAACTGCCCCGGCCTCATCACCCCTGGCGAGGCCAAGCTGGGCATCATTCCCGGCTCCATCGTCAAGCCCGGCCATGTCGGCGTTGTCTCTCGCAGCGGCACGCTGACCTATGAGGTCGTCTACGCTCTGACGCAGCGAGGCATCGGCCAATCGACCTGTGTCGGCATCGGCGGCGATCCCATCAAGGGGCTGGACTTCATCGAAGTTCTGGAGCTGTTCGAAGCAGATCCAGACACATCCGAAGTGATCATGATCGGCGAGATCGGCGGCAACGCGGAGGAAAAGGCGGCCGCCTACATCGCCCAAAATATGACCAAGCGCGTGACCTCGTTCATCGCCGGACGATCCGCGCCTCCCGGCCGTCGCATGGGCCACGCCGGGGCCATCGTCGAGGGCAAGAGCGGCACGGCCGAGGGCAAGATCGCCGCGCTGGAAGCCGCCGGCGTCCAGGTGGCCGACAACCCCGATCGGATTGTCGACATGATCGCCTGATTATCTCTCAATAGAAGGAACCACAGATTTTGCGGGCAACGACGTCCGTAAAACCTGTGGCTCCTCCCCTGCCTCCCCGTGATTAACCGAATCCGGCGCGGGTTCGATCCCGGCTTTCTCATCGCTCTACTGATTTGTTTATTGGCCGTTTGGCCGCTCATCAGCCGCGCCAGCCTGCCGGAGGGGACGGACGCCGAACTCCACATCTTCCGCCTTCATGAATTGAGCTACCTCATTCGCGGTGGGGAGTTCTATCCACGGTGGGCGCCAAACTTTTATCACGGCTACGGCTACCCGATCTTCAACTATTACGCGCCCCTCACCTACTACCTGGCCCTTCCACTCGATCTTCTGCCTGCCATTGATGCTACCTTGGCCAGCAAGACGGTGCTTGTGGCGGGCATGCTGCTGGCCGGTCTGGGGGTTTATGGGTTCGTGCGCGACAATTGGGGCCGCCGGGCGGGTTACGTCGCGACGGCCCTCTATGTCTATTCGCCCTATATTCAATATATCGATCCCCATATCCGTGGCGCGCTGCCTGAGGCGTTCAGCTTTGCCGTCTTCCCCCTGGCCCTGTGGGCCCTCGACCGGCTGCGTCGCCGACCCTCGGCCGCCTCGTGGATGGCTTCTGTCCTGGCGGTCGCGGCCGTCATCCTCAGTCACAACCTCATGGGGCTGTTCTTTTTCGGGCTTCTGGCCGCCTGGCTGGTCTGGCAGGCTGGGTTGGTATGGTGGTCGAGTCGGGATGGCAGCGAGGAACATGGATCGACCGACGCGGCAGGTTGGGCGATGCTTGGCCCCCCGGCGGCCGCGCTGATCCTGGGATTGGGGCTGGCGGCTTTCTTCTGGCTGCCCGTCTTCATGGAGCGAAACGCCGTCACTCTCACCACTCTCATCGGCGAGGGCGACCATTATGATTTCCGAACTCACTTTCTGAGCCTGGCCGAGCTGCTGTCTTTCTCTCAACAACCCGATTGGGGAGCGACCCAATCGCCGTTTCGTTTCAATCTGGGTGTGGCTCAATGGGCGCTGGGCTTGTTGGGTTTGGCGATGCTCATCCTTGGCCGGGCACGCGAGCGGGGGCAACTTCTCTTTATTGCCTTGGCGCTTGCCGCCGTCACCCTTTTGATGCTCCCCGTTTCGGAACCCATTTGGAAGGCGGTGCCTTTCCTGCCGTTCTTCCAGTTCCCCTGGCGCCTGTTGGGCGCGGCCGGGGCGTTACTGGCCGTGTTGGGCGCGGCGGGTGTTGAGGCCGTGGTTGGCGAGGTCGAGGTTCGCAACCCTCGTGGGGCGGCTCCCGTCTGGCTCTATGCCGCCGCCACCGCCTTGCCCATGCTTCTGGCTCTGCCCCTCAGCCAGCCGGCGATTTGGGAGCCGTTTGGCGAAGTGAACACGCTGCGCATGTCGCAGATCGAAAACAGCGGCCGCTGGCTCGGCACGACTTCGACGGCCGACTACGTCCCGGCCACGGTGATCATGCTGCCGGAGCGCCGTGAGTCGATGCTCGCCCCCCTCAAACAAGGATTTCCTCCCGACCGGGTTAACCATGAGACGTTGCCCGATGGCGCGGCGGTCACGACCGAGGTCGTTCGTCCGCTGCTGACTCGCTATCACGTCACCGCACCCAAGGACTTCCGCCTGCGCCTGTTTCTGTTCGACTTTCCCGGTTGGCGGGTCACGGTCGACGGTCAACCGGCCGAGACGGAACTGGCCGAGCCGGAGGGTTTCATCGTTGTTCTGGTTCCCCAGGGGGAGCATGTCGTCGAAGTCGAATTCGGCTCCACGTCACCCCGGACGGCAGGCTGGATCATCGCCGCGCTCTCGCTGGGTATCACGCTGGCGGTCGCCTGGCGCATCCACCGCGCATCTCGCGGAATCGCGCGTCGCCCGGTTCATGAATCAACCGCCATTCCTGCCGATTGGCCCATCCTCGCCGTCGTGGGTGGAATCACCCTTCTTGTTATTCTCCTGGAGCCGCTGGGTCTATTCCACCATCAATCCGAGGGGCAGAGCCTGGATATACCTGCCACCGCCCTCCAGGCCAACCTCGGCGATCAGATCGCGCTTTTGGGCTACAATGCATCCGACACCGATCTCAGACCCGGAGAACCACTAACCTTGACTCTTTACTGGCAAGCCCAGCGCAAGCTTGATATCGATTATCAGGTATTCGTCCATATTCTGGATGCTGAGGGCGTGCCGGTGGCCCAGTCGGACAAGCTCAACCCGGGGGAATTCCCCACCCACCGCTGGCCGTTGGATAAATACGTTCCCGATGTCCACCGCATCACACTGCCGGCCGATCTGCCGCCGGGCGATTATACCGTGTCGACCGGAATGTGGGTGCAGAGCGAAGGCTGGCGGCTGCCTGTGTTCGATGATGCCGACAGGAACATCGGCGACCGCGTCGATCTCTTCACCTTGAGGGTCAAGTAAGATGCCCGCGCGTGTGATCAGCGGCAAGGCCAAGGGGCGACGCCTTAAACTCGTTCCCGGCGACACGACCCGGCCGATCATGGACCGGGTGAAGGAAAGCCTGTTCAACATCCTGGGTGACGTTCATGACACGCGCTGGCTTGACCTGTATGCCGGAACGGGGCAGGTGGGTATCGAGGCGCTCAGTCGGGGCGCGGCCGAGGTGGTGTTTATCGATAAGGCTCGCGCCGCCGTCCGGACCATCCGTGACAATTTGGCCCATACCCAATTGACGGATGGCGCGACCGTACACCAGACGGACGCCCTGGCCTATCTCCGTGAATCCGGGACGCGCGCCTTTGACGTCATTTATATCGCGCCGCCGCAATATCTGGAGATGTGGAGCGAGGCGCTTCTGGCGGTCGATATGGCTTCCGGGCGCTTGTTGACGGATGATGGGCTGGCGATCGTTCAGATTGACCCGCGGGAATACAAGGAGTTGGCCTTGAAGAATCTGACCCTCGTCGATGAGCGTCGCTACGGCAACACGCTGCTCTGCTTTTATCGCCAGGGACCCGCGGAGCAGGCTAGTGAGTCCGTCCCGGCTACGAATCCAGAATAATCTGGATGGTGCATACGCCCAACTCGCGGCCGTCGGCATCCAGCGCGCGCAACCGAACCTGATAAGGCCCCCGCGCCCATTGGCTGAGGTCGGCCTCCCCTAAATCGCCGTCTATGATGGGCTGGATCATCGGGTCCTGACTGATAGGCGCCCAAGTCCCCGTGGTTTGTGGTCCGTTCAATTCGATGACGTACCGGTGCAGATCGCCGGTGTTGGCCGTGCCGCGAAACACCGTCCGCTGGAAGACCACCGAGCCGTTGAGCGGTTCGCTGATCATCAATTCGGGAATGCACTCCGCGAAGGGGGTGGGTGGCCCGACGACCGTCCCCTCATTTGTCGTATCCTGGGTATCGGTGATGACCTCCGCCGGGCCGGAGCCGGGCAGGGTGGCGGTGGGCGCAAGCGCGGGCGCACCGATCGAATTGTTGCCGCCAGGACCGGGCGTTCCCAGAGGCGTCGGCGGAGCCAGGGGAGTGGCGAGGGCGTTGGGGGTCGGCGTGGGCGGAAAAAGAAGCTCCTCCGGCAAGTTGGGTGCAATACTTCGGTTGACGTAGAACACGATGCCGATGACCGCCGCGAAGAAGAGGATGAAGCTCAGGGCGTGATTGCGGGTGGCAGTGGCCGTCTCGCGTTCGAGGTTGAACATCGCCTGGCGCAGGGCGCGCGAAGAACGAATGAACTCGTACGAATACCAAAACAGGGCCATGACGCTGACGATGTAGATCCAGACATCGTTGCGAATCAGGAACAGATAGATGCGGTCCATGAGGGTATCAGGCTTGGCACGCCGGTTTAGCGAGGCTTATTCGTTTTCAATGATCAAATGATGAGTCGATCGATGCAGGCGTCAAATCATCCCGTCTCATGCAATCGACTGATGACGCCGCTTACGACGGCGATGAGCCGCGGAACGGCCCGCTGACCCATCTCCAGCACCTCCTCGTGGTCGAGGATCAGGCCGGGGGGCGGGTCGGGCAGGGCCATATTGGCGATGGACGAGATGCCCAGCACGCGAATCCCGGCATGGCGGGCCACGACCACCTCGGGGGCTGTCGACATCCCCACGGCGTCACCGCCGGCAATTTGCAGGAATCGCAGCTCGGCCGGGGTCTCGAAGCTTGGCCCGGCGACGTAGGCGTAAACTCCCTCACGTAACTCAAAGCCCGCGTCGGCCGCCACCTGCCGGGCCAAAGCCCGCAACCCGGCGTCATAGGGCACGGTCATGTCGGGGAAACGTGGCCCCAGCGTCTCATCATTCGGTCCCCGCAACGGATTATTGCCGGCCATGCCGGGGAAATTCAGATGATCGCGAATGAGCATCAGATCGCCCGGTTCATAGGCCGGGTTTAGTCCGCCCGACGCGTTGGTGACGATCATCGTGTCGATCCCCAATGCGACCATCACCCGGATGGGCAATGTGACCCGATCCATCGGGTATCCTTCGTAAAAGTGGGTGCGCCCCTGCAGGACGAGTACCGTCTGCCCCCCCATCGCCCCGATGACCAGCCGCCCGACGTGACCCGGCACGGTGGAGACGGGCCAATGAGGAATATCGCCCGTCGCGATGATATCCGGCGCAGCGATAGCGTCAGCTAATGAGTTGAGACCCGAACCTAAAATCAGGCCGATTTTGGGCCGGTATTCTGTTCGCTCACGAATGTAATCCGCGGCGGCGGCGATCTCAATGGAGGAGATAAATTGATTCATAGCTCATTCCGGAATTTCTGTTAGTGGCCGTGGCCTAGTGATTCGATTCCTCCTCCATGGCTTCCATCTGGGTATAGATCTGTGTGGTGGAGATATTGGCGTGGCCCAGCAAGCGCTGGATATCCTCAAGCCGGGAACCTTTGCTCAGGCGATGCACCGCAAAGCTGTGGCGCAGCGTATGGGGCGTTACTTCGGCATTCAATCCCGCCTGCCGGGCATAGCCTTTGATGATCAGCCATAAACCCTGCCGGGTCAATTTCTCGCCTCGATGGTTGAGAAAGAGCGCTTGCTCCCGCTTGCTTTTGGCCAATTGCGGCCGTCCTTCAGCCAGATATTGCTCAAGGAGGGCTGCGATGTCTTTCTCCAGCGGAATCTCGCGGGTGTCCCCCTGGCGCGTTGGTGATGACAGGATGGAGCGCGACAGATCGAGATCGTCGAGCTGAATGGACACCACTTCCGTCACGCGCATGCCCGTCTCGTAAAGGATATTCAGGAGGGTCATATCACGCAGCGATTTGGCCGAGTCGCCCCCGGCAGGGGCTTCCAGCAATCGCTCGACTTCTTCAAGGGTGAGCGTCTGGGGCAGGCGCTTCTTGACTTTCGGTGAGTCGATATCCAGGGTCGGATTTAACTCGACGATGTCGTGGGATGCCAGGTAGTTATAAAATGATTTAATGGCGGCGACTTTTCGAGCGATGGTGGATGAAGCATAGGGTTGATCTTTCTGCTTCATGTAGGCGAGGTAGGCCCCAATATCATCTTCGGTGACTGCTGACCATTCGGTCAGTTTGGAGCCTGAGCGACCTTCCACGAAATCCAGGAACTGGCTCAGGTCGTTCCGATAGGCGGCTATTGTGTTTTCAGAATACCGGTACTCTCGTTCCAGGTAGGATAAGAAGGCAAATAGTTGCTCTTCCATGACGTTCTACTCCCTGTACGTAGCTGATTCGTATTTCTCTGCAGTCGAACACGAGGGAGCCAGGCCGTGGCGGCAGCCATTTGCAATACATCTCCTCTCAAGTTACCTGTTACAGCTTCTCCATGAAGCCGGAATCATATCACGATCCCGCGCAGCGCTTCAAAGATTATGTCATGCAACTTCAAAACATTATAGCACTACTTTTCATAAGATCAAATGCCTGTTTGTAAATTATCGGGTAATATTCAAGGAGGGTTCGGGCCATATCTTCCCATTTCGGGTGAAATTACCCCACTTCCCGACCCAGCCTGCATATCTACACATTGACAGGAGAATCCTCTATGACTACATCCGATGGACGGGCGCAGCACGCTGCTCCTGCCGGGCGGACACATGGCTCCGCCCCTGTGCGCACGATCATTGCCGGGGCGGCCGGTCGTGATTTCCATGATTTCAACACAGTCTTTCGTGATGACGACGCCTACCAGGTCGTCGCCTTCACGGCCACGCAGATTCCCAATATCGAAGGCCGGTTGTACCCTCCGGCGCTATCCGGTCCACTCTATCCCAAGGGTATCCCGATTTTTCCCGAGAGCGACCTGGAGAAGTTGATCCGCGAGCAGTCGGTCGATGAGGTGGTATTCTCATACTCGGACGTGTCGCACGAGTATGTTATGCACCTGGCATCGCGCGTGTTGGCCGCCGGAGCCGGCTTCCGGTTCATTGGCCCGAAGAGGACGATGCTTAAATCGACCAAGCCCGTCATCTCGGTTTGTGCCGTCCGCACCGGCAGCGGCAAGAGCCAGACATCGCGCCGGGTTCTCGATATTTTGCAGAACCAGCTCGGCTATCGCCATGTTGTCGCCATCCGACACCCAATGCCCTATGGCGATCTGGCCGCTCAGGCTGTGCAGCGATTCGCCACCTATGAGGACATGGATCGCGCCCAATGCACCATCGAAGAGCGAGAGGAGTATGAACCTTATGTGGAGCGCGGCGCGGTGATCTTCGCCGGGGTCGATTATGAGGCCATCTTGCGCAAGGCCGAGGAAGAAGCCGATATCATCATCTGGGATGGCGGCAACAATGATTTGCCGTTCTACAAGTCGGATTACCATATCGTGGTCGTCGATCCGCATCGGCCGGGCCACGAACTGCGCTATCATCCGGGAGAGGCCAACCTGCGCATGGCTGATGCCGTGGTCATTAACAAAATCGACACGGCCGATGCCGCGGGGGTGAACACGGTCCTGGCCAATGTTCGTGAGGTGAATCCCGATGCCGTTGTCGTCCGTGGTGCATCACCGCTCTTCATTGACGATCCCGCGGCCATTCGCGGCAAGCGGGTATTGGTCATCGAAGATGGTCCCACGCTGACTCACGGTGAGATGGCTTATGGGGCCGGGGTCGTCGCCGCCCAGCAGTTCGGCGCGGCCCAAATCGTCGATCCCCATCCCTATGCCGTCCGCACCATCGCCGATACCTATCGCAAATATCCGTCTACCGGCGCGGTGCTGCCGGCTATGGGCTACGGCCGTGAACAGATCGCCGATCTGGAAGAGACGATTAACATGACGCCCGTCGATACGGTCATCATCGCCACGCCGATCGACCTCGGGCGGCTGGTCGATATCGACAAGCCCAATCAACGGGTGCGGTATGAGTTGCAGGAGATCGGCAGCCCGACACTGGCCGACCTCCTGAAGACGCGCTTCACGCGCTAGACCAGTTTCTCCCGCAGCGGCGCAAAACTGCGCCGATGCTCCGGACACGGACCAACGCGGCCGAGTGCTGCCAGGTGCTCGGCCGTGCCGTATCCTTTGTGTCGCTGGAAACCATAATCCGGGAATCGTCGATCCAGCTCAAGCATATACCGGTCACGGCTCACTTTGGCCAGAATGGAAGCGGCAGCGATGCTCAGGCTATGGCGATCGCCGCGTACAACGGGCTGTTGCGGCAGATTCACATCCGCCAGTCGATGCGGGCCGTCGACCAGCACTCCCTCGGCCGGCGGAACCAATTGCCGGATGGCCTGGGTTATCGCCTGCCGGGTGGCGGAGATGATCCCGTGTTGGTCGATCCATTCGGCCGTGGCCAGCCCAATGCCGCAGGCAGGCACGCACTCGATGATGAGGTCATACAGCCGGTCGCGCGCCGCGGCGGTCAATAACTTGGAGTCCCGAACGCCTTGCAGTCGTTCGGAATAGGCATTCACGTCACGCTCGGTGGCGATAGGGATGAGGACGGCTGCCGCAACCACCGGCCCGGCCAGCGCGCCACGTCCGGCCTCGTCAGCGCCGGTCACCCACATGATCCCATATTGGGCCGCCATCAGGCGCTCCAGTGACAGGTCCGGGGAGGCAGGGCCGGGGATGGCCATTGGTCAGCGGGGCTTGGCGGCGGTGGAACTGGTTGGCCGGGCGCTGTCGTACCGGCCGGTGAAGCCGTTATAACGAATTCGCAGCACCTCGCGGATCATGTTGATCGTATCGCGCACGGGACTGACGCGGCTGTTCTCGCCGTAGTACCAGTTGATAGGGACTTCCACGATGTGGTAGCCGTGCCGCAGGGCAATGAAGAGCAACTCGACATCGAACGCCCAGCCGTCGATGGTCTGGCAGGGCAAGATGTTCCACGCGACCTCCCGCCGAAAGCATTTGAAGCCGCATTGCGTGTCCTCAAATCCGGGGATGGCCAATACCTTTACATAAAAATTGAAGACGCGCCCCATGAAGTGGCGGTAGGCAGGCTCGTTATAGCGCTTTGCGCCAGGGGCTTCCCGGTTACCGATGGCCACGTCGTAACCTTCCATATGCGGTGGCAGGAACTTGGCGATCTCCTCCACCGGCATGGAGAAATCGGCGTCGGCCATGAACAGGTATTCGCCCGTTGCCGCCAGCATGCCGGTACGAACCGCCGCCCCCTTGCCCTGGGTCATCTCGTCAATCACTCGCAGATACGGCCTTGTGGCGGCGAATTCCAGAGCGATCTCCCGCGTGTTGTCGCGGCTGTTATTGTTGACGAGGATGATCTCGAATGGGTAGGTTTGGGCTTCCAGGAAGGCGAAAACCTGCGGGAGCGTTGTGGGCAATCGCTCACCTTCGTTGTAGGCGGGGATGATCAGGCTCAGGAGGGGTTGTGGTGCGCTCATTCTGCACGTCGCGATGCCGACCCGGAGATTCCTCTTTGAAGGAACGATCGGCCGAACATGAAGTTCAAAGTTTATCTGTCCCGGGGGACCTCGTCAACCTGCGTCAGTTGGGATTCGAGGACCCGGTCGTTCACTTGGCGAGTGGCCTGGATATGTCGTCGCGCCGGCAGCATGCGGTAGAAACCAAGCAAGCCGGCTAGCTGGCCCCGGAGTCTGGCTCGCGCTGCCTTGCCCCGCCAGGCTTTCAATGCTTCGCGGGTGATGCGCCATTGCCCGCGCAGGATTGCCCCCGCGTGGGCGCGCAGCAGTCCCGTGGGGTAGTTCTTCCAGATGATATAGAGAAAGTTGCGACCGTCGTAATAGCTGCCGGTTGCTCCGCTGCCGCCCGATGCCTTTAGCTTGTGGTACACAACGGCCGTAGGCACGTAGAGCACGCCCCAACCGGCCAGGTGCGCCCGCCAGGACAGATCGACGTCTTCGCAGGAGAAGAAGAAAGCGTTGTCGAGGAAGCCGATCTCCTCCAGCATCGTCCGCCGGTAGGCGGCCGCTCCGCCGCAAGCGCTAAACACCGGCTCCTGACGGTCGTATTGGCCGACGTCTTGCTGCCACACGCCGCGATTGCCGGGGATGCCGTCCACCCGATAATAATCACCTGCGGAGTGGAAGTGATCCCGCCGATCGAACAGCAGCATTTTGGTGGCTACCACGCCGACCTGAGGGTTTTGGTCGAATGCCTGGACGATCGCCTCCAGCCAACCCGGATCGGCTTCCGTATCGTTGTTTAACAGGCAGACAAACTCCCCGCGACTCTCGGCGTAACCGGCATTGCAGGCGCCGGTGAACCCGCGGTTTTCGCCCAGTTCGATCAATCGCACCTCGGGGAAATTCTCTCTTACGTAATCCTGCGAGCCGTCGGCCGAGCCGTTATCGACCAGGATGACCTCATGATCGGCGAGAGTCTGCCCGCGCAAGGCCGTCAGGCAAACCTCAAGATGATGCTTGCCGTTCCAATGAGGGATGACGACCGACGCCCGCGGGTGAGGTGAACTCACGCCCCGGCCCCGCTGCGGAAGAAATCGGCCAGAGCCTCTTGCCAGGGGCGCAAGTTGATGCCAATCGCCGCGCCGTTTCGGTTATGCAGGGCGCAGAACGGCGGCGGGCTGGATAGCCGCGTGAACGAGCTGCTTAAAATCGGCGTATTGACCACATGCTCCAGGCCGGCGAGCCGCAGGATTTCATTGGCAAACGCCCAGCGCGAGCAAGCCCCGCTGTTGACGAAGTGGTAGATGCCGTAATGCTCGGTGGCGATCAGGCGGCCGATCGCTTCAGCCAGATCGACCACATAGGTTGGATTGCCGACCTCATCCGTCACCACCCGGATGGCTCCCTTCTCTCGGGCATTGCGCAAGATCGGATGAATGAAGTTCCGGCCGCCGGGCGCGTAGAGCCAGGCCGTGCGGACGATGTAGTAGCGGCTCAACAAACCCTGGACGGCGACTTCGGCCGCGGCCTTGGAACGGCCGTACGGGTTACGGGGCGACCGGGGCATCCACTCTTCATAGCCGCCCGGGTTGTCGCCGGAGAACACTTCGTTGGTGCTGATGTGGACCATGGGCACGTTCGCTTTCTGGCAAGCCAGAGCGATGTTCTGCGTGCCCAGGACATTCACCCGATGGGCCATCTCCGGGTCGCGGGCGCAGCCGTCCACGTTGGTGTAGGCCGCGCAGTGGATCACGAGGTCGGGCCGGGCCTCCTCATACAGGTTGGAGACGGCCGTCCGGTCGACGATATCGACTTCGGGAAGATCGACCAACGTCAGATCGTGATCGCCCAGCGTGGATTGCAAGGCGGTGCCCAATTGGCCTTTGGCCCCGGTTATCAGGATTCGCATGAGGTCATAACAGAATGACGACGGTTGATTGCACAGTATTATCGATCCATTCTGACTATTCCGCGGCGGCCAGCGAGGTATGCACCCGCTGGGGCGTGAACGGGATGCGCCGGATGCGCACGCCAGTGGCGTCGAACACGGCGTTGGCGATGGCCGGGGCTACGCCGTCCTTGGGGATCTCGGCCAACGCCTTGGCCCCGAACGGGCCGGTCGGCTCGTGAGTTTGCACGAGGATGGCCTTGAGGTCGGGCATTTCGTCGGCCCGATAGATGTGATACGGCCCCAGAGCCGCGTTCACCATGAGGCCGTCGTTGTCGTAGACCATCTCCTCGCAATGACCGTAGCCCAGAGCCTGCACCATGCCGCCCTCGATCTGGCCCGTAGCCGTCTGGGGGTTGATGGGCATGCCCGCATCGACGGCCATCACCAGCTTCGTCACCGTCACCTGACCCGTCTCCGTGTCCACCTCGACCTCGGCGAACTGCCCGGCAAAAGGCGGTGGCGAGGCCAGGCTGACATGGGAGGCGACAGCCATCATCTGCCGCTGGTCCTGCTGGTGCAGCGAGTGAAGGGCGATCCGTTCCAGGCTGACCGAGCGGCCGTCGGGGGCAATGGCCATCCGATTCTCCAGCCGGATATCGCGATGTTCACCCAGCCCCAGCATCAACGCCGCGCGCTCGCGAATCTGGTCGGCGATTTGCTCGGCCGCTTTCTTAACGGCCATGCCGGAGATGTAGGTGGTCGATGAGGCATAGGCTCCGACGTCGAACGGGGTCATGTCGGTGTCGCTGGAATAGATGACGATGGCGCTCAGCGGCACGCCTAGCACCTCGGCCGCCATCTGGGCCAGCACCGTGTCCGAACCCGTGCCCAGGTCCGTGGCCCCGACATTGACGTTGAACGAGCCGTCGTCGTTGATCTTGATCGACGCGGCCCCCATGTCAAGCCCGGGGATGGCTGTGCCGTGCATGGCCATGGCCGCTCCCAGCCCGCGCCGGAGGTGGGGCTTGCCGGGAACCGTTCGCCAGGCCGGGTCGTGCTTGCGCTCCCAATCGATGGCCGCCATGCCCTGCACAAAGCACTCATCCAGCCCGCAGGACAGGATGATCGGCAATTCAACGTCCACCTTTTTCTCACCCTCGGCCAGGTGGACGGCCATAGGCATCGGATCGCCTGCCTGCACCCAGTTCTTGCGGCGGAAGGCGATGGAGTCCATCCCCAAGCCGTGGGCGATCTCCTCGATGTGGGATTCCAGCGCGAACAGGGCTTGCGGCGCGCCATAACCGCGATAGGCGCCGGGCACGGGCAGGTTGGTATAGACCACGTGGCAGTCGAACTTGCGGTTGGCGCAGTTATAGCTGCTGAGGCCGCGCAAACCCGACACGGTCGGGACCGTCAGTCCGTGCGTCCCGTAGGCCCCCGTGTTGGCGATGACTTTCATCTCCATGCTGTGCAGGGTGCCGTCGGCCATGACGCCGGTCTTGAAGGTGATGCGCTCGGGGTGGCGGGAGCGGCTGCTGATGAACTCCTCGGAGCGCGTCAATTCCAGCCGCACCGGCCGGCCGGTGGCGATGGTCAGATGGCCCACGATGTCCTCGATGAGCATCTCCTGCTTCGCGCCAAATCCGCCGCCGATGCGCGGCTTGATCACGCGGATGCGGCCGACCGGCAGCCCCAGCAGCGGGGCGACCATGCGCCGGGTGTGGAACGGCACCTGGGTCGAGGTGCGAATCACCATCCGTTCGTCGGAATCCCACCAGCTGATGGCGATATGGGGTTCGATTGGCACCTGCTGCACCTGATGGACATAGTAGGTGTGCTCAAAGACGCGGTCAGCGTCCGCGAACCCTTTCTCCACATCGCCGTATTCGGCCAGAATGTGATGGACGACGTTGTGAGTGGCGTCGTGGATGCCCACGGTGTCCTCTTCGTCGTGGATGACCGGCGCTCCGGGTAACAGGGCCTCGCGGTCATCAAAGACGGCCGGCAGCACCTCGTATTCCACCTTGATAAGCGCCAGGGCCGCGTCGGCGATCTCCAGCGAATCAGCGGCGACGGCCGCCACCCGGTCGCCCACATGGCGTACCTTGTTATCGAAGCTGACCTGATCATACGGTGGCGGGTTGGGGTATGACTGCCCGCCGGAGGCGTACTTGACGCGCTCGATATTCTGGTAGTGGATGACGGCACGGACGCCCGGCAGGGCGCGGGCCTCGCTGTCGTCGATGTTGAGGATGCGGGCGTGGGCGTGGGGGCTGGTCAACAGGCGGGCATACAGCATGCCGCGCATCTCGATGTCGTCCACGAAGGCCGGGTTGCCCTTGGCCAGCTTCACCGCGTCGACCTTCGTCTCCGGCTTGCCGACGACGTTCATCGCCGTCGTGTGGCCGCGCAGGGTGATGCCGGTGCGCGGCCGCACGCGGGTCTCGGTCAGCGGGCCGCTCGCGCCGCCGGTCAATTCGGGACCACTGAAATCCTGGTCATCGGAATCGCTCCCGCCGCCGTCGTCGGCCATGTAGGTCGCGTCAACGACGTCGATCTCCGGCAGAGGCGGGTCCTCGCCGCGCAGGATGGCCGCCGCGCGCAGGATCGCCTGCACCGGCTTCAGATAGCCGGTCTCGCGGCACAATACGCCCGACAAGGCGTCGCGCACTTCGGCCTCGGTCGGGTTCGGTTGCTGCTCAAGCAACGCCTTGGCCGCCAGCAGCATGGCCGGGGTCGAGTAGCCCGACTGAATCGCCCCGGTGTCGATGAACGCCTGTTGCAGCGGGTGCAATTCGCCGACGCGATCGCTCAACCCCTCCACCGTTTCAATGCGATGGCCGACCGCCTGCCCCACCAGCATGGTGTCGGCGCTGACCAAACGGCCGTCGAGCAGCACGGCCGCCGCCCCCGTCTCGCCCGTGTGGCTGCCGAAGCGAACGCTCATATAACCGGCGCGACGCAAGGCATCCCGCAAATTTTCGTTGTTCAGGGCCTGAAGCTCCAGATCATGGCCATTGATGGAAAGCATGACAGACATGGAAGTCGTCTCCTCTTGGTTGTGCTGCCCGCGGCCGCCGGGGCCGGGGGATTGTCGACAATCGGCGCGTACCGGTCTAACCTACTGATTAGCGCCGGCCGACCGCAATACGTTCAGGTAATTAACTCGCTCCAGCGCGGCCGAATCGCCGATCTGGACCTGGCTTAACAACCCGCGAATATCATTCACCGATCCGTAGGCCTGGCTGTCGAGCCACTGCGCGAGGCCGGTGTTCAATGTGGTCAAATGACCGATGCCACGCTCAATCAGGGCCGAGGCCGTCATCACCACACTCGCCCCGGCCATGAGCCCCTTGACCACATCCTCGACCGTGTGCACTCCGCCGGTAATCGCCAGATCGGCGCCCACCTGTCCGGCCAGCAAGGCCACCCAGCGCAGGCGCGTCCGCAGTTCGCTCGACGTGCTCAGGTCAAGGCTGGGCACGACGGCCCGGTTCACGATGTCGAAATCGGGCTGGTAGAACCGGTTGAACAACACCAGCCCCTTGGCCCCCGAGCCGACCAGCCGCTTGGAGATGTTGGCCATGGCGCTGAAAAACGGGCTTAGCTTCACGGCAACCGGGATGCGCACCGTGGCGGTGACGTCCCGCACCAGGTCGATATACATCTGCTCAACTTCCGCACCGGTGACCTGCGCCTTAGTAGCCAGATAATAGATGTTTAATTCCAGCGCGTCGGCTCCGGCGGCTTCGATCAGACGGGCGTAGCGTGTCCAGCCGCTGCTGTAGTAGCCGTTCAGGCTGGCGATGACGGGGATGGAGAGGGCGTGCTTGGCCTGATAGATATGGGCCAGATAGCGCCCGGCCCCCTGATTGTACTCCTTCATGTCGGCGATGTGGCGCAGCGACTCGGGCAGCTCCTCGCGATGCTGCTTGTAGTAGTCGGCAAAGCCCATCTCGGCCAGCTCGATCTGCTCCTCGAACAGGGAATAGAGCACCACGGCCGATGCCCCGGCCGCCTCCATTTTTCGCAGGTTGTCCAGTTCGTAGGTGAGCGGGCAGGAGGATACGACCAGAGGCGATTTCAGCGGCAGTCCCAGATAGGTTGTGGTTAGATCAGCCATAGCATTTTCATCCGTTCGCCGGGCAACGACCGGGAATATCGGTTTTGCAGGTGGTCGCTCCCGGAAGGTGTGTCAATCGTCCCGGATCGGCGGGGCGATCCGTCAACCCTATTGTACCCAAATTTGGAGAACATACCGTAACTGATTCTGTCAACAAACCAAAAACTTGAGAGAAGGAAACCAAACAGCGGGGCAAAGTGAATCTCACATTTACCCCGCTCTCTGATGGACCATATGACCCAATGGTCACACATTGGGCGAAGCGGCCGACACAGGCCGCTTCGTCAGCGACTCTGTACCTTATCTATCCACCGAGTGAATCAAGCGAGATCTGAGCCGGGTAGAAGTTCTCGTTGACGCCCAGCGCGGCGCGATAGGCCGCTTTGGCGCCGATAACGTCGCCCAAATAGGCCAGGGCGTGCCCCTTGTACCAGAACGTCTCCTCGACATTGCGGCCGCCCTGGGTCTCAAGAGTCGCATCGGCCAGGTCGATGATGTCCTGATAGCGATCCGTGCGCAAGTAGGCCAGATACGGCTCGAACTGATACCACAGCATCCGCGGGGGCAGCCCGATCTCGCGCGCCCGGTCGAAGGCTTGCGCGCCACCCTGGTAATATTTGGCCTCGCCGGTCAGGCCACCCATGCGTGTGAGCGCCGTGCCCAGATTGAACCATGAGAAGACGTCGTCGGGACGGTCGACCGTCTCGCGTTCGGCGATCGCGGCCACCAACTGCCACATCGTGAAATCGTCGAACATCTCTTCGCCCATCAGGGACTTCACGATCTCCTCCTGCTCGGGCTTGTAGACGATGTAGAACGTATTGTTGAACTGCTGCCAGAAGGGCAGGAAGTCTCGATACAGGTCGGTACGGCCGCTGCCGTCGAACGGGCCGAGATAAGTGTCCTGGCTGTAAAGCTCCTGCAGGTCGTCATCGTAGCCGTAGACGGTCAGGTAGTGGCCCCACCAGCCTGATTCGGGCAGCTCATAGCCCTTCTCGATCACCACCGGGAATCCGGCGGCCAGGAATCGCTTGATCATCTCCAGATCACCGCCACTGCGAGTGATGGCTTTGTAGCCGGGCATATGCTCGTTGACATAATCCGAGATCTGCCACGGGCTGACATTGCGGTCCTCCGGATTGGGCTTCAGGTAGGAGGCCACATCTTCCTGAGTGATGGGCGAACCATACCAGTTCAGAACTTGTGTCAGGTTGGCCGGGCCGCAGTTATTGAACGATTGTTTGACGACGCCCATCCCGTCCACAATCACCCGCTTGGGCAGAGGCATCGGAGTCGGCGTAGGCGCGGGGGTGTTCGTCGCGGCCGGGGTGGGGGTCGCGGCTTCGGCCGCAGGCTCCTCGACTACGGGGGAGCTGGTCTCCGGAGTCGCCGCGATAGCCGCGCTTTCGGCCGGCGCAACGGGCACAGTGGCCGCCGGTTGGGCGAGGAGCGCCGAGATATCGACCTGGGACTCAGGGGCATGTTGCGAGGCGGGCAGGGCCGTCGCCACGGGAGCTACCTGGGCGATAACGCCTTCGGAAATCGAACCCAGAAACGGGTGGTTTTCCTGCAACCAGACCCGATAGCGGCCGGGAATGGCTTGCACGACGGGCGGCAAGGCCAGCAGACCGGCGATGATGATGAGCTGGATGATAGCGATAAACAGGATGATTCCTTTAGTTCTGTTGCGCATAATGGTTATACTCGTCTCCCTGTCAGTCTCGTTTGGGTTCAACCGTTGGGCGAGAGCAGATTGGTGAGAGCGTCCGTAGCTAATGTGAAATTGGGATTAAACGCGCCGGCCGCTTCCAGATTGGCGCGGGCGGAGGCGTCATCCCCCAGAGCGGCTTGTGCCAGCCCCAGATAGTAGAAAGATTCTTCAAAGTACGGCCGATCCTTCAAGGTCGTATCGGCCAGAAGAACAACGTCGTTAAAGCGACCGGTCTGATAATAGGCTTCATACGGCCCGAACTGGTACCATAGCATCCGCCACGGCAGTCCGATGGCTCGCGCCTGGTCGAAGGCCACGGCCGCCTTATCATATTCGCCCAGTGCGTTGTAGCTCGTTCCCAGGTTGAACCAGTAGAACGCATTGTCAGGCGTTTGGGTGGCTGCGTCCTGGGCTCGTTTCAGGCTGACTCGCCACATGGCATCATCGTTCAGCGCGTCACCCAGCAACTCCCCGACCAGCGTTTCCTGTTCCGGTGTGTAGAGCACCAGATAAGACCAGTTGAATTGCGACCAGTAGCTCTCCAGTTCGTCGTAGGTCAGCACGCGGCCGTTCGGGTCGGCGTTGGTTTGGGGCACCTCGCTGGTGCCCAGCCAGGAGTCATAGACCCAGACCTGGCTGGTTGTATCGTCATAGGCCACGGGCAGCAGATAATGGCCATACCAACCCATCCAGCGATACTCGCCCGGCGGGTCGAAGCCGATTTCGATGATGACCGGGATATCGTTCGCCAGCAGTCGCTTCAGCAGGTTGAGATCGCCATTGACGCGGGCCACGGAATGGAGTCCCTCCTGTGAGTTGACGAACGAAGCCATCTCCTGAGGGGTCACGTTGCGATCTTCGGGATCGGGTCGCAGCACATGGGCTGTGTCGCGCTGGCTATGGACGCGGCCGAAATGAGTCAGTGCCATCACCATGGTGGCCGGGCCGCAATTATTCCATTCCTGGTATACATGGGTGAAGCCGGTCATTCGTGCCGCAACCGGAACGGGCCAAGGGGTTGCCGTTGGCGGCGGGGCGGGCGTCGCGGTCGGTGGTATCCCGGCAGGCGACTCGGCCGCGTTTGAATTTCCGGCAAGAGGCTGGGATGTGGGACTGGGCGGCAACTCGGTTGTCATCACCGGGGGTGGCAAGCGGCCGTCCGACAGCAAATCGGCGGCGGCCGCGGGGGCAACCGCTGTCGGCAGGATGGGCGCCGACTCGGGCGGCAGCGCCAGAGCCTGAAGCGGTTCCGGCAGCCGCATGGCGTAACGAGTCGGCAACGATCGTAAAACGGACGGCGCCAACCCGACTATGATTATTCCTGCCAGAAGCAGGCCAAAGAGAAGCAGCCTGTTTTTTTTCATCAATTAGTCGCTCTCGCCACTTGCGGCCGACCGGAAAAGATTGTAGCGCATACCGAGGGTAGTATGGAAGATGCCACGGTATTGGTTCAGAAACCTCTAACGCCGGAAAACCGTCAGCTATCCTGTGGTGATGGGGCTGCCGAGCTGAGAGTAACGACTTGACTCGGGTTGTTCAGCCAAACCGACAGCCCCAGAAGCAGGAAGAACACGAAGGACAGATCGATGAGGAACAGGCTGTGGTCGACCAACCCGTGGGCCAGCATGGCCGCCAGAGCGCCGGCGAAGCCGGTTGCGACCGGTGACCATTCCGCGTTGGCGGCGCGAATCGCTCGGACAAGCCCTCGCCCAGCCTCCCAGATCATCCAGATGCCGACCAGGAGGCCCGGAAGGCCCAGCCGGGTGGCGAAGTCGAGTACGAGATTGTGCGGATGGTTCAGATTAGGCTCCTGCCAGGCGGCATCAAGGATGTATCGACCGCGATAGGCATAGAGGAAATTGTCGAGACCCACGCCGAACCATGGATGATCGGTGACCATATTGACGGCCGCCCGCCACAGGTTGACGCGGAATACCCCCGTCTCGCCGAACAGGTCCAGGCGGGCGGCTACAGCCGGAATTTGCCCGGCGATTAGTAGCGCCACCACACCCAAGGCGGCCGCTCCCAGTGCCCAGGGCCAGGTTCGCCGTCCCGCTCGTCGCTGCCAAACCCAGAAGACGACCAGCAGCGAGGTAGGGATCCCCAGAAACAAGGCGCCTTTACTGAACGTAAGCATCAGCGCTGCGGCGATGGGTACGATGGCGAAGGTGTAGAACGAACGTCGACGGCCGTGGACGGAGCGCATTCCCAACAGCCACATGGCCACCAGCAACGGCAGCAACCGGTCAAGGTAGAGAGCCACGTTGTTGGGCGACCCGTAGATGGAGCGCAGGCGCAATAGCCCTCCTTCGGCCGTGATCAGGTTCTGCCCGGCGACA
Organism: Promineifilum sp.; assembly: GCA_018058545.1. Classification (GTDB taxonomy): domain Bacteria; phylum Chloroflexota; class Anaerolineae; order Promineifilales; family Promineifilaceae; genus Promineifilum. Next base: position 25,487 of record JAGOZU010000027.1, read on the forward strand.
TATTGCCATAGCCCGTAGCCGGCTACGATCAGCCCGCCCAGGACGAAGCCGTCCAGCACGACCCACATCTCGCGCGATGTCGGGCGGATGACGCGAAGCAATAGGTAAAATAACGCCGGTTCAAGAATGACGACGCGCCATTCGTTCAGGGCGACGCCCAGCCGTGCGGTAAAAAACAGGGATACGGTGGCGACGGCCACGAAAACGATTACCGCCCAATCCGCCCGCACCAGCCGCGAGCGAGCGGGGGCGAACGTCCCACGTCGCCAGGCGGTTCCTGCATCCAGTGCCAGACGGGTCAACCATGCCGCCGCAGTCACCAATGTGAATACCTCCACCGGGGAGAACCGATAACCAAGGATGGGTTTTGGCAGTGGCGGCACGTAAAACGGCATCGTCAGGGTGATGAGCGCCAAACCCCATGCCGGGCGCAACACGAGGAGGGCATACAGGCCGAATAGGGCCAGCGAAAACAGGATGAACGACGGCGTCACGTAGAACATCGTCGCCGCTGCGGCCGTGGCCGCCAGCTGTCCTCCATCGCCCAGTCGCCGGTAAAGGCCCAGCGCGCCTTCCCCCCACGTTAGCCAGCCGGTCAGGGTGACAAGCGCGGCCGCGCCTCCGGCCAGCAGCAATTGGGCGCGATCGGACAAGCGGCCGAATTTCTCCTTGATCGAGGCTGCCGCGGCACCCCATTCCGCGCGTCGCGCCGAGTAGATCGCAACACCCAGACACAGCAACGACGCGAGGAACAGGGTGGCGCGATGCCATGGCTGTGACAAGCCGGCAGGGCGATAACCCACGCTGAACCCGTTAAGCGCCCACTGATCCCATCCCCTGGATGCCTCCAGCTCCAGGACATGCCGGCCGGGTATGAGATTGCGAGCCACCGGCTCGATAGCCATGAAGTCCTCGCCCGGATCGGCGGAGGTCAATACCAGCGCTGCGCCGTTTTCATCACGGGGCAGTGCGTTGGCAGGCTGGCCATCAACGGTGGCGTAGAACCGGGCGCGAAAGTCAGCCCGCCTCACTTTGATGCCGATATCGGTTCCCCAGAAAGTGAACCGCACCTTATCCCCAGTCTGCCCGATATCGGCCCCGAACTCCGGCGAGAATTCCCATGCGCCTTCGAATGTTTGCGACGGATCGTTCGGGTTTGCCGGGTGAAAGCCCGGCATGGCGACTTCGGGTGGTTGGGCGGCGATGTAGGCCTGTAGCGCGGTGGCCGTCGGCCTGCCGGCGATGCTGAATCCCCAACGCGGATCGTCTGCGGCCGCGCCTGGCTGCCAATTTTCCAGGAAGAGCACGCCCATCCAGGGCCATTCCCGGCGGGCGCGTTCCAGTCCCGCTATCGTCCAGTTGGATTGTTGTTGCTCATTGGTCTGACCCCAGAGGGACGGCTCACCGGTCCAGCCGTCGGGCAGGCTGTTCCAGCCCCAATTGCCGGCCCAGATGGCTTTATGGTCGTCGCCGTTGGTGATCATCACCTCCCGCAGCAGGATGGGACGACTGAAATTCAACCTGTCGATGCTCACCTCGCGGTCGTCGGGGCCGGTGTCGAAGCCGTAGGGTTTGGCCGCCACCACATCAAACGACGCGGCCGCGCCCGCCTGATAGAGCGCGCTTAGATAGAGCGTTTCGGTCAGGTTGTCCGGCCCGGTCTCCGTCGTCGGGGCCAGAGGAGCGGCGACGATGACGGCATCGGGATCGTTGGCGCGGATCGCCGTTGCCGCCGCCGAGAGTAATGCGGCATATTCGTTGGGGTTCACCGCTCGGCCGCCCCAATGGCTCGTCAGATTTGGCTCGTCCCAGATGATGTAGTAGGTCAGCCGATCGCCATAACGACGGGCGAACTCACCCGCCCACGCAGCGAAGGCGCTGGGATCGTCCGGGGGCGCGAAATTCGCCGCCGGATCACCGTCAAGCAAAGGGACGAGGGTAAGCTCTTCGGCCGTGAGCGATTCAACGAGCCGATCGGCCGCCGCCCAATCAAAAGCATCCCGAAAATAGAAGGACTGCTTGACGATAGCAATCTGTGCCGCCCGAATGTCGGCCACGGTTGCGCGCAGTTCGGCGTCGGTGGCTCCTTCCAGATAAACATTAACTCCCGGACGCGCGCCACCGTGCGGGATCGCATCAGGTAGCCCCGTTGGAATCCCGCGGACCATCCAGGCGTCACGCGCCTTCAGCAAGCCGATGGACAACAGACAGGCTGCCGCTAACACCAGAGCAACGACGGTCAGCGCCCGCCATCGGCCTGGAGCTGCGGATTTGTGTAGGCCGTTTCCCATGAGGCAGACTTACTCGCTCGGCCCTTGACCGGCGGCCGCGCCATAAGGCGCCCAGGCAGGATGGCTGGCGGCGGTGTCGTCCGGCGCCGGTCGGTGTATCTCACCTGTCGCCAAATTCAGGATATGCAGTTCGTCGTCGAAAATGAACGAGATAACGTCCGGGTCCGGCCCCCAGGCAAGCGATTGGCGGGAACGGGCGAACCTGCCCCGTTCTCCTTCGGGCGGGAATATGCGGCGAGCGTTGGTTCCATCGCTGCCGGCCAGCCACAAGATGTAGTCACCGTCTTCGCCATCGACCGGTTCGGCCGCGCGCAACAGAGCCAGCCGCTCGCCGTCGCTGTCGGTCGCCGGCGACCAGATCGCGGCCGACCAGATGCCGACATTCACGAACGGCGTGATGACGTCGCCGGTCGATGTGTCGCCCACCACCAGATTGAACCCATCCTCGCCGCCCGCGTTGACGGTGAAGGCCAGGAAGCGGCCGTCGGGCGACCAGCTCAAGGCGGGAACCCATGCCCAGTCAGCGCCGGTGTCATAAGTCGGGAAGCTGTAGAGGACGGACCGTTCCGGCTCGGTCGGGCTGACAAATCCGGCCGCGTCGTCGAACGTGATGTCGGGTATGGTCAGGACGCCGACCTCATCGGCGAAGGCATAAGCCAGTCGGTCACCCGTTGGAGACCAGGCGTACTCTCCACCCCACCAGCCGAACGCGGCCGCCGTCGTCCCGATCAGCCGCACCGGCGCGGGCTGGTTGTCGTCGAGGGCGATCTCCATGAGCCACAGATCGTTATTGGCCTCCCAACCCGGGGGCAGGGAGACGGAACGGGCGGTTGTATAGGCAATGCGCAGGGGATTCAGGCCCGCGGGGTCCCAACCGGCCCACAAAACGTTTTCGATTTGAAGCGCGCGCGGCCGCCCGCCTTCGGCTGTGGGAATGACCCATATTTGGTTTCGAAACTCCGTCCGGTTCGTTTCTTCGGCGCTTCTGATAGTGTAGAGCAGGAAATTGCCGCCGGGAGAGAGCTGGAAGACGCGGCCGTCGAGTTGTCCCTCAATGGATAATTGCCGGGCTGAATCCGTCGATCCCTCCAGGAGGATCGCCCGACCGTTGTCGATGTAGGCCAGGCGCCCGGCGATAGGCATGGCCACTTCCTCCTCACCGATGCCGATCATGACGATCTCATCCACCGGGGCTTCGATGATCGCGACGGCCGTGGGCCATCGCTCGGCCTCAAGCCCGTCTCGAAAGACGATACGATAGCTGATCTCCTTGAGGCCCGCCACGCCTGTCTGGAGGATACGCGGCGGATCGTCGGGGGTCATCTCGGCGCTGCGCACAATCCGGCGCCCATAGGGGACGCTCTCAGGCACGACTTCCAGGGTTTCGGTGACGCGCACGATGGTGATCGCCGGAACCTCACCCGTCCCGGCTTCGATCAGCGAGGCGCCTCGCGGTGGCTCGACCTCGTCAAACGGCCCGAGATCGATGCCCGCCCCGACCAGTGCATCGGCGACCGTCGCGGCCGAGGTCGTAATTTGGCGTGCTTCGCCGTCGGCCGTCACGGTTAAGGTGAGCGGCGTGGGCTGAGGGATAACGGTTTCGTCGGTTCCGACGGCTATCGTGCAGGAGGCCGTCAATATCAGCCAACTGCAGAGGAAGGCGAAAACTAACCTCGGTCGATAGACAGAAACCAGGCGGATGGGGCGTCGCAAAATCGTGCGGCCGCCTAGGCCACTTTCCATAAATGGCTGACTTCGGGGCTGAGGTCCCGGGTTACTTCCCGAATCAGGCCGTCGTCGATCATGCTTTTCATCTGTCTGAAAATGATCCGAGAGGTGACCTTGGCGACTTCATGGTCGGTATTGCCGGCCTCCAGAGCGACCTCTTTGGCAAATTCATCCAGCGGCAAATTCTTGTGACGAATATTGATCAATTTCCAGCCACGAGTCAGATATCCGGCCAACTCTTTGGGCAGGGCTTTGGCCAAATCTTTCTTTGTGCTGCCGCTCAGATTGAAGCCCAATGTATGAAGGACGGCGAAGGTCGCTCGTTGGGCGTGAGCCGGTGTCCGAAAGTTGCCCGATTCCATCACGCCCTCATAAAAACTGTCCGGTGTCATTGTTTGATTGCTCATGAAAACCCTTTCTGTGGATTGACTTGCGATAATTTGTCGATATACTCCAATATTCGATCTGGTATTCACAGATTATAGCCGACTAGACGTTTAGTAAGGAATAATACCGCAGCGGCAGGGACGATCAAATGATCGACGGTCAATCGATCGGTGATTGTTTGATTATCGACCGGGAGGATCGTCCATGACGATCGTTCGTGCGCGTTTGTCGCGCAAATTTTATCAGGTTCCGCTGCAGATAAGGTAGAGAAAGATGAGCGAAAGAATTGTTATTGAAGCGGAACTGCGTGAAGTCACCGGCAAGGGTGTCAACCAACTGCGGCGCGATGGCTGGATCCCCGGCGTCGTATACGGCCGTCAGTCGCCTGTCAGTGTGCAGATGGAGCAGAAGGCGCTGCGACGCGCCCTGCGCATCGTCGGCACAGCCCACCTGACCGACCTGAGCATTGGTGGCAAGACCCGGACCGTGCTGGTTCGTGAAATTCAGCAACATGCCACGCGTGGCGACCTGGTTCATATCGACTTTTTGGAAGTTGATATGAAGACCAAATTGACGGCGCTGGTCGAGTTGGTTGCTACGGGCAAGGCTCAACCCGAGTCTGACGGCCTGGGCGTCGTTACCCTGATGCTGCGCGAGGTGGAGATCGAGTGTCTCCCCGATGACCTTGTAGCCAATATTGACATCGACCTGGCGGCCATCCGCACGCCTGAGGATGTTATCCATGTGAAGAACCTCGTCGCTCCCGCGGGTGTCGAGATATTGTCCGATCCTGAACTCGTCGTCGCTCGCTTCGAGTACACGGCTCTGGAGTCGGATGAAGGCCTCGGAGATGGAGAATCGGCCGAGGACGTGGAAGTTATCTCCAGAGGCAAGAAGGAAGAAGAGTTCTAATTCTCTCCCTGACGTGACCCGAACGCAGAGAGTCGCTCTCGCCGTCATTCTGCTATCGGCCGCCGCTCTGCGTCTGACCGGTCTGGATTGGGATGGCTTTCAGCACCACCATCCGGACGAACGTTACATAACGTGGGTTGCCACGACGATCGAATTCCCTTCGATCTCGACGAACAATTGGGCCGCGCAATGGCGGCCGGAAACATCGACATTCAATCCCTTCCGCTGGCCTCCCGGGGCTGGTAGCGAAGGGATTGTTGTATTACAGGACCAACCCCGCGATTTTGCCTATGGCCATGTGCCGCTTTACCTTGGGGTGGCGGCCACGCGGCTGACTGAACAGATCTCCCCATGGCTCGTGCCTCTTTTGCCCCCTGACTGGTCACTCACGGCCGATGTGCTGAACGGGGCGGGGCGGATCGAGTTTCACCATATAGCGGCGGTTGGCCGGGCGCTGACGGCCCTGTTTGACGTCGGCACGGTCTGGCTGATCTTCTTGCTCGGGCGCCGGCTTTACGGGACGAATGTTGGGCTGCTGGCGGCGGCGCTGCTGACGGTGACGGTGCTTCACATCCAGTTGGCCCATTTCTTCGCCAGCGATCCGTATATGACCTTTTTCGTCGTCGCCGCTCTCTATTCGATGGTGTTGGCACATGACGATGCAATGAACGGTGGTGGATCCGGCCGCGCCCTTGCCTATCTCTGTCTGGCTGGCGCGATGGTTGGACTGGCGGTCGGCTCCAAGTTCTCGGCGGTCTTGCTTCTCCTGCCATTGTTGTGGGCCGGTTGGGCGGTAGGCGGTCGTCGTGTGCACCGCTTGGTATTTCCCCTTATCGTCGCCCTGGGGGTGTTCGCCGTCACCAATCCCTTTGCCGTACTTGACTGGACTTGCGCTCCCATTGAATCGACAGGTGGCTCGCTCGCCGAATTAACCGGCACGCTCTCACGTTCGTGCTTTATCCAAAATACGATGACCCAGAACGCGATGGTCAGAGGGCAGGTCGATCTGGGATTCACCCGCCAATATGAGGGCACGACGCCGTACCTCTATTTCATCGAGATGTTGCTGCGCTGGGGGTTAGGCCCGGTGCTGGGTTTGTTGGGTTTCGCGGGGTTAGCGTGGGT
>JAGOZU010000028.1 GCA_018058545.1 Promineifilum sp.
GGTCTGAGAGAAGCATCTTCATATAAGTCATGATCGGTCCCGGCCTCAAGGCCCACTCGCGGAAGGCCCGCTTCTGCCAATAGAGCAGTCGCTCGGCCGACAGACCGGGATAATCGAGGACTGTGCCCTTGTCCATATCAACCTGCTCCCAGCGCGTACCCGGCCGAAACCAGCCGTTCTCGACCACCTCAAAGAAGAACGGCGTGCCCGGATAAGGCGCGGCGACGTGGAACAGGGCGATATCGAGCGGCAGCTTCTTGGCAAAGTCGATCGTCTGGCGAATGGTCTCTTCCGTCTCCCCCGGAAGCCCGATGATGAAATAGCCCCAATTGAGGATACCGGCCTTTCTGGCCCAGGCCAGCGACTGAGCCGCTCTTTCGGTATAGGCCCCTTTGCGAGCGTGGCGCAGTATATCATCATTGCCGCTCTCGATGCCCCAGGAAATAACCCAGTTACCGGCCTTGGCCATCATCTGCAACAGCTCCTCATCAACATAGTCGACACGGCTGTTACAAGTCCAGCGGATGTTGATCTTCTCCTCGATCATCAATTCGCACAGACGCATTACCTGGGCGCGACTGACCGTGAAGAGATCGGCATACATATGGATATTGTTCATGCCGAGCTTTTTCAGGACCCACAACTCCTCCATGATGCTTTCGGGCGAGCGCAGGCGGGTCGTGAACTGATAGGTGACATGCTTGATGCAGTAGGTGCAGCCGGCCGGACAGCCACGGCTGGAGACAATGAAGGTGAACGGGCCGTGGATCATCGGCATGCGATACTTGTCCATCGGCAACAAATGGTGCATCGGCAGGGGCATGGCGTCTAGATCGCGCACAAACGGCCGCGTCAGGTTTTGTACGATTTCGCCGCCGTCACGCCAGGCAACCCCCTTGATCCCGCGCATATCGACCTGACCGTCATCGTCCTGCGCCGGACGATAGAGCGGATCGTGGTCGGCGAACAGCTTTTCGATGTTTGGCGGCCGCTGATCGATCTTGCCTTCCAGATGGTCCAGCAGGTCGCGAATCGTCAGGTCCGGTTCGCCGACCAAAATATAATCCAGCGCGGGGTATGATCGCAGGGTCTCAACCGGGATGGGCGTTACATGGGTGCCGAAAGCGATCGTCCTGGCCCCGCGAGCCTTGGCCAGGAAACAGCCATACATGTCGTTTTCCAGCGTGGGGGCCGTCACTTGCGTCAGGTAATATTTGGGCCTAAGTTCCTCCAGCTTGCGGGCGAAATCAGGCCAATTCATATGTTCGGCGTTGGCGTCGATGATGGCCACCGAGTGCTGGGGATACACCATGGCCGCCAACTGAGCCAGGGAAACCTGTGGCCAGACCATATTCTCCCGCGTGCGGCGGCCGACCCGATGCTGGCTGCGAATCCACAAACCGCCATCAGGCGTCGGCGGGTTAACGAATAATATATCAACTCCCTGAGTGCCTTGAGACGCGGCCGCCAGTGAATCCTGAACGATGGCATCAGCGCTGGGAAAGTCAGCCATCTTCAAACGAGGCGTGTATCTTGAACCCAGGTTTTCCCGTGCGGGATCTTTTGCATTATCCTTCATGTTAATTCTTCCAAAATTATGCGAACTGGCCGGTACGGTTATCTCCTTGCACAGTCGCGGCAGTATCTTCCATTATGAGCATATCCTGGCTCGTAACCGGGGCCTCGCGTGCCGTTTGCACATTCACCTCGTCCAGGACGCGCAGGATAAGCCAGAAAATAATCAACTCCACCCCCAGCAGGATCAACATGGCGCTGCCCAGACCGTAAAGCCATAGCCGCCCCATATCCCAACCGTTGATCCCCAGCACCAACATGGCAATGCCGATTGACAGACCAACGACAAGGGCGACAAGTCCCATCCAGCTAAAATGCCGGTCGACAGGTGTCTTGAATATCGGCTTGCCGAACAACCCCTGTTGCACCGGCCTTCCCCTGAAGAGCGCCACCAGATAGTTAAATACGATACCCAACAGGAACAAATTCACGCCAATCATTCCGCTGACCGCCCCACCAAAAAGAGCGATCACATTCCAGGGGGTCAGAACCGTGACGCCTGATAAACGGGTGATCGCCAGCCCCACCACACATAGCAAGCCGATCGCCATACCCGCCAAACCCAGCAAGCCCAGAATCCGCACGGGATTATATTCAAGCACGGTCCAAAGCATGGACCTGAGGAAGAGAGAGCCATCGTGCACAACGCTCAACTTGGAACGGCCGACTCGCTCGCTGTAAGGTATCGGCACTTCGGCCATTTGCAAGCCTTCGTGGACGGCACGGGTGCTCATCACCGGGGTGAGATTCAACCCGTCCGGCAGCGGGTAAAGTTTCTCCAGGATCGAACGCCTGAAGACACGCATGCCGCTGGCGCTGTCGGTGACGGTTTGGCGACCGACCAGCGACAACAATCGGGCGAAAAACACATTGCCAACGCGACGGGTGAGGGGCATTCGGCTATCCGCCCCGGCCATGCGCGTGCCGATGACAAGGTCCGCGCCTTGCATGACGGCCGTACAAAGTTGGGGGAAATACTCCGGTGGGTAGGTCCCGTCGGCATCCAGAAAGCCGACCAACTCGGTTTCTGCCCGATCGAAGCCGGTCTTGAGTGCCGCGCCATACCCTCTGTTGTGTGGGTGCCGGATTAGCTCCACACCGGGAATAGCGGCGGCAATCTGGGCCGTGCGGTCGCGCGATCCGTCGTCCACGATCAGCAGATGCATCTCATGAACGCCTGTCTCAGCCAGCTTGTCACGGGCGTTGAGGACGCGACCGGCGATCTCGGAGATACCGGATTCTTCATTATAGGCCGGGATGACGATAGTCAGAGTGGTCATGAACGTTTCCCTCCCGAACATCCATAAATTGGAGATTATCACCCGTATGTCGGGTTGATGTCTCCGGTTGACGCCGTCGAATGATAGATCGTCGCCATTGTTGTACCGTTGTCCCCGGCGGTGATGTGTTTGATCACTCTTGCGGGAACGCCTCCGACGACTGTGTAAGCCGGGACATCGCCGGTGACGACCGCGCCCGCGGCTATGACAGCCCCTTTCCCAACGCGCACACCATCGGTGATAATAGCGCCCGACCCGATCCAGACATCATCCTCGATGATGATGCCCTCGGCCGTGATCCCTTGCTCCACAAACGAGCGCCCGGGGTCGGAAAATACATGGTTGACGGCGATGATCTGGCAGAAGGGTGATGTATAAACGCGGTCGCCAATGTCCACGCCCCCCTGCCCTCGAATCACGTTGTATTCGCCGATCAGACTGTCCCGGCCGATACGGATGCGCGAGTGAGGCATATCACGAAAATTATAGACATGCAAGACTGCGCCGTGCATGACGATACTATTGGCACCGATTTCGATCCCTTGAGGACAGGCATGGAGATAGACGCCCTCATCCAAATAAACGCCATGTCCCAGCCGGATGTGATCGGCGAAACGCAACCGGACGTTGCGCTCGATGGCCGCCCAGCCGTCCATGTGCAGAATGAGGCGATAGACGACACCTCGAATGCCGATCCCCAGCACGGTTGGAATCCAGCCAACCAGAAAATAGAGTATCTGCTCCAGAATGTACCGGCCAATACTGGAAGCTTGCCGTGAGAGATAAAGCCTAATCATCCTTGAAACGATCCCGCCGGTGGGCGTGCTCCGCCCTTTCGACATCGTTCAATGTCTCCGGAGCAAACGCGCCTATAAATCCTGACTACATCGTCCATGGGTATAGACAGTATTAGGAGTATTGGATGAGTCAAAAAGAACATCCCCGACATCAGCAAGTGTCGCACCCACAAAACCAAGCCTGAAAACGAACCCGACAATAGAACAATTACCAAAAAAGCCGTCGTGAACAGCATTCTCAGGGATTTGATTTATTCTCTGCGGCGACTGATGAGGCTGCTTAACTGGAAGCAGCCATAATGCCCCTATATGCCCAATACCCGACTGATGGACTGGTCAGCGCAGACTATACATCGAAGTATCAACAATACCCCTAAACATACCATAAATGGCTCGTGAAAAGGGGATGAATTATGGGTTATGGTTGGGGGCTGGGTATCTGGCAGACATTGAGCGGCAACCCGCGATCAAAATTAGTTGGCACCCACATTGGATGACCAATCAGAACGACGCAGGTTCTCATTTTCAAAATGAGAACTCTTGGGTTATTATTAAGGTTAGGGGGTAAGACGAACAATGGCAATCCCATTTTCGCAGCGCATCCATATGCCAGAGGATGTGTTCATGCGTGAGTTGGATGATGAGTCGGTGATCCTGCACCTGGGTCGGGAGATCTATTTCGGTCTCGATGACATCGGCACCCGGATATGGACGGCCCTTGTCTCGGCCGATTCGATTCAGGCCGCCTACGAGGTTCTCCTGAGCGAGTTTGACGTAGAGCCGGATGTTCTGCGGCGAGACCTGGAAGAGTTCTTGACCCTATTGGTCGATCAGGAGTTGTTACGGGTTGATGGCCAAGAAACAGCTTAACCCGGAATCGTTATCCTGGTCTGATTGGTGCTTTGTCGGCCGCGTCGTCCTCCTGCTGCCCCTGATTGAGCTGATGCTGAGGCGTCGGGGGCTGAAGCGAAGCTACGCGACATTGAGTCGCTGGGGCGGGGAGCCGAGCCAAGCCGCGATCCATCCTGACGATCCCGCCGAGCGCGCGAGCCACATCACGGCGCTATTCGACCTGGCCAATAGGCGCTACTCCTTCCATGAGACCACATGCCTGCCCGCGTCGCTACTGCTATGGTGGCTACTCAGGCGCCGCGGCATCGCCGCCGACCTATGCATCGGCGCGCGCACGCTGACCGGCGAGTTCGAGGCCCATGCATGGGTAGAGCTGGACGGGATCGTGCTCAACGATGATCAGGACGTCCGGGAGATCTACTTACCTTTTGATCTCCGGACGCTCTCACTGAAGGCGGCCAGACCATGAGCGGCATCGTCGGCATCGTCAGCCTGGACGGGCGTCCGGTCAATGAAGATCAACTTCGCGGCCTAACGGCCGTCATGCGCGTCGCCGGGCCGGATGCCCAAACCACATGGGTTCGTGAGCGTGTGGGTTTCGGTCACACGCTGCTGCGGACTACCTCGGAACCCTCCGAGGATCGCCAACTGGTCAGTCTAGATGAACGGGCCTGGATCGTGGCCGATGCGCGAGTTGACGGCAGACAGGAGTTGGCGGCAAAGCTGGCGGCTCGCGGCCGCGCCAACCTGGCAGCCGCCTCCGATGCCGAGCTTATCCTCCATGCTTATGCCGTATGGTGCGAAACATGCGTCGATCACCTGCTGGGCGACTTCGCCTTCGCCATCTGGGACAACGACCGGCAGCGCCTCTTTTGCGCGCGCGATCATGTCGGCGTCAAACCGTTCTACTATACATTGACGGGCGATCACCTCCTGTTCAGCAATGTCTACCGTTGCATACGCGCATTCCCCGGCCTCTCCAATCGCCTGAACGATCAGGCGGTAGCCGATTACTTGCTATTTGGGGATAACCAGGCGTTTGATACAACCATCTTCGAGGCCATCCGTCGCCTCTCCCCGGCGCATACGCTGATCTGGGAACCGGGGGAAGCAGTACGAATCCAGCGTTACTGGTCGCTGCCCGTGGAAGGAACGATCCGCTACAAGCGAAAGGAAGAATATATTGAGAACTTCCAGGAACTGCTACGGCAGGCAGTAGGCGATCGGCTGCGAACGCGCCAGGTCGGCGTCTACATGAGCGGTGGCCTGGACTCGACCTCGGTGGCGGCCACAGCCCGCGAACTGCTGGGGGCAAGTTCAGAAACCTACGACCTTCGCGCTTACACGTTTACCGCCGACAAGGCGTTTTTAGATGATCAGGAAGGGCATTACGCCGGACTGACGGCCGAGTTTCTGGGCATGACCCATCACAGGCTACCTTCCGATGATTACAGGCTCTATGGCGATCCGGATAATCCCACGATGCCAACGCCGGAGCCAGTCAGCATACCGTTGTGGGCGTTATTGGTCAATCAGGCCCGCTTGGCGGCCGAGCATGGTGCGGTCGTACTCACCGGCCAGGGCGGCGATCCCTTCTTCTATCCTTCACGCTTCTACTTGTATGACCTGCTGAAAACAGGCCGATTAATAACCCTGATCACTGACCTCAACACTCACTTCAGCATATATCACCGTCTGCCGCCTCTCTATATCCGCATGATCGTCGACAGTGCGCGAGGAGGAATCCTTTCTCAAAGCGAAGACCATGCGATCTTTCCCCCCTGGCTCAACCCCGATTTCGTCAACGAGATGGGATTGAAAGAGAAATTTAAAGCATATTACGCGGCATTTGACGGTCGGCCGGCCAATGCCCATCCGATACGGCCCGAAGCTGCCTGGAACTTGGCGGCTTCGCTTTGGCCGAACCTGTTTGAACACATTTATCAGGCTGACGTGCTGGCAACGCCCATTGAGGTACGCCATCCTCTGTTCGATATCCGGATAATCTCTTATCTGATGTCTCTGCCGCCGGTGCCCTGGTTTGTCAACAAAACGCTGATGCGCCTGGCCATGAAGGGTCAGTTGCCGGAAGCCGTCCGGCTGCGCGACAAGGCGATGGCAACAGGTCTGTTGGAATCTCGCCTTTTTCGGCAGGGGATCGATGTTGGAGCGATTGAATTTGACCGTTATCCAGATCTACAATACTATATTGATGGTGAGCAATTTATGCGGGTTGCTCAAAAGCGAGGCCGTTTACGCATGAGTGAATCATATATCGTGCTCAGACCATTATCTTTTTACTATTGGTTCAGGCAGGTTGATTCGGACGGGGTGGATTTGAATGGGGGAAAACATGATGGAGGGCGAAATGAAAAGCAGAAAAGAGTTGATTGAGAACCAAACACAAGCAGAAAATGGGAAGCGGGGTTATCACAAGCCCGAGCTTGCCGTATTCGGTGATGTTCAGGAACTAACAGCTAACACCTTTGCGTGGGGTAGTGAGGAATGGTTTTTTCTTGATGTTAGAACTGGATAAAGATTAGTAACTCGGGTGCATCCCTATCGGCCTGTGTCATTCAGATATACTATTTATGGGCTTCGGATAGAATCAGATCGGCCCCTGCCCGGCGTTATTAACCTAACAAATGACGCGCCGGTTGACGTTCGGATTGAGTTCAAGGATACCGGCGAGCGTCCCAAGGCCGATCCGGCCAGTGTGCGCCTCTCCTATCAAAGCCAATACCGCGACGAAAATGACAATCCGAACCTCATGTTCTGGGATTCGACCACCGAGCCGGGCTATGCCCGGTTTCTTTATGCCGATGGGTCCGAGTTCGTCATCGACGATGGGGGAACCAGAGTCCGGGTCTATTGGCCGACTTCCGCCACCACAGCAAATGCAATTTCCTATCTGGTCGGCCCGATCCTGGGCTACGTGCTTCGATTGAGAGGCGAAGTCGTTCTCCATGCCAGCGCCGTCGTCATCGACAACGGTGTCGTCGCGTTTGTCGGGCCATCCCATTCCGGCAAGTCAACCCTCACAGCCGCCTTTGCTCATGCCGGCTTCCCCGCCTTCTCCGACGATCAGGTGGCGGTGGGCGATAAGGAGGGCGTGTTGATGGCCCAGCCCGGCTATCCACGCCTCAAGCTCTGGCCGGCTTCGGCATCCGTCATCCAGATCCCGCACGAACACTTGCCCCAAATCGCCCCCGAAGAAGGCAAGCGCTTCCTCGACCTAACGACCGGCCGATATCGATTCCACAGCGATCCCCATCCTTTGCGAGTCATCTACATCCTCGGCGCGCGAAGCACCAAAGAATCGCCGAAGACAGGGATCGAACCGCTTGGTGAGAAAAATGCGATGCTACAATTGATCGCAAATACTTATGTCAATTATTTGCTAAGCCCGGAACAACGACGGATTGAGTTTGAGGCGCTGGCCCACATCGTCCGAAAGATACCGGTGAGAACGCTCACTTCCCCGGGGAATCTGACTGAACTGCCTGAATTTTGCGCTACGATCCTCGCGGATTTGAAGGAAACCACGAAATTCAGATGATCAAGACGGCCGGTTGGAGCCGGCCGATAACAACCCACCCAAACCCACCAGCCAGCGCCGGAGATAATAGAACGGCCGCAACCACGGACGGCTGATCCCATACCGCTCATCCATATACGCCGCTGACGGAAACAGATTGCGAAACAGGAATCGCAGCCGCGCGCCCCAACCGGGTATTTCACTCAGGTCAGACAGCAGGCGACGGGCGGGGGGACGATGGCCTGCGGTGAGTTGATGGTAAACACGGGCTTCATCGGGTCGCGGGACAAGCGCTGCAAGCCGGTACAGAACGTCGGGCGGCACGGGCGCGGCCCAGCGTTCGGCCGCTTCCGGCAGAACGGTCTGCAGAGGCATGATCAGGTTCAACGCCTCGGCTTCGGTCAGAAGTCTGTCCCAGTCAAGGCGGTCGGCATCGCAGGTGATGAGGTCGGCGATGTCGTTCCACCAAAGGAGGCCGACGCCGCGGTGATGGAGCGCCAGGTGACCGCAGAGATGCAGGAGTTCGTGTTCCGGCGATAGTGCGCAGGCCGTTGATCCCTCAAAGGCCACCGACTCCGCTGTCTCCCACAAGGTACCCTCGGGCAGGCGTTCCTGATAATAAGGCGAATCAAACAGGCTCCAGTGCAGTTCGATGACCCAACCCGACCGGTCGCGCTCGCGAAGCAGAATCTCGTTCTCAAATTCCAGGGCGGCATCAGGCGAGATCTCCGGCCCCTCAAACCGATAACCAGCATCCTGCAGGAGCGCCAGAGCTTGGCAAACGTTCGCCTTACGCACAAGCAGATCGATGTCGACCATCGGCCGCAAGGCGATATTGCTATATACGCGCTCGGCCAGGGCAACTCCCTTCAGCAGGATGACATCAATGCCCCCGGTGGCCAATGCCGCCAGCAAGACGGCCAATTCGTTGAGACGCAACGCATTGAGCAATCCTGTTTCCGTGTAGGCTTTATGACAACGATGGAGGAGTTCATCCGGCAATAGATGGTGGCGACGAGTTGAATAATAGAGGAGTGGCGCAACTCGCTCCGATAAGGCCAGCGCCCCAACGGCATCCCAGTCCGGAGCTTGCGCGGCAATTTGTTCGGCGAGCGTCGCCAATAGTTCAGGACGGCGACGAGCGACGAGGCAGTCGATCAGGAATTGACGGGCATCGGCGACGGCATCCATCACACGACTATCCGGTGCTTCTCAAGCCGAAAGTCGGGCAAATCCAGCAAGGCGAAACGGTCGGCGATATCGGTCGCGTCGTTGACCACTCGCCCGGCATATTCGACCCAGGCATGGGCAACAAAATCGTTACCCACCTTGCGCACGCCGATGCGGATTTCGGCCGGCATCCCATAGCGATGAAGCATATGCCACAATACCAGCGAGCGAGGAAGGCACGTCGGCCGATAGAGAGGAAGATTGCGCGCGGCGATGTCCACCGCTTCGCCGACCCATTCGGCCGTTGCCTTCCGGTTGTTGAGTGGGGGACTGGCCAATCGCCGGTATGTCTTTTGGAAACCCATCCATTGCAGTGACGTCGCTGTGAGAGCCAGCAAAACCGAGGCTTGAGCAACGGCCCGTCGCTCAGGCCAGGTCATATCCATGAACCGATTCAACTTATGGTGCACGAAATTCCAACAGTTGTTTTTCGATAAATTGTTCGAGCAACGTCTGCATATCGACACGAAGCGTTTCCGGCTCAACGTCATACTGCTCCAACAGCGACTGATAGGCCAGCTCGATGGAATCCGCCTGAATCATCTCATTCCACATCGCCGTGCCGACCTCGTCCAATCCGAAGTATGCCTCGGATGCCAGATCCAGAATCACCATCTCGCCATCGATCTGTCGGGCCAGTACTTGCTCCGGTTTTGTAACGCCCTTCGAGAAATCTAAAGAGACAATGCCTTCCATAATTCAACCCCCATCCCATTATATGGACGTGAGGCGAGTGATACAATGCCGCTTGTCGATCGAGAGCGGATTTTTCACAGCATATTTACTGCGAGCCAACGCTGAACGTGTACTCCGCCGGTTGCAATGTCTCCGGAGCAACGGCAGCAACGATGAGGATGGGCCGCCTGGCGTTCGGTGATGTCTCCCATGAATGGCGCAATCGGCCATCATCGCCGACATCCAGTAGCTCTACCGTGGGGCGGCCGTCGGCATCAAAGGTGATGAGTTGCAGTCGCCAGGCCTGGGGCAGGTCAGCCGTGGCTCGGGTAAACCCCTCGGCGACCCAGCCCGAATCAAGGGTCTCGCCGCCGTCGAAAAAGCCGATCTCCGGGATGGCGATGTCGTCGAGAGCAAATCCGCCATAAGTCAGGATGAGATCGGTGACATATTCGAACCGTAACAATATTTCTTGTCCACTGAAGGACGACAGGTCGATGGATTCCTCTACCCACCGCCCTGTCCGGCCGGTGTAATAGCGCTCGGTTAAGGCGCTGTCGGAGGGATCGTCAGCCGGATCAAGCCCCTGCATTCCGTCGGCGACCAGACCCTGCCATGTTCGGCCGCCATCGGTGGAGACGGACACATAGGCGAAATCATAGCCCTCCTCGATATCGGCGAAAACCCGATAGTGCAAGGTCGCCTCAGCCGTGTCGCGCAGATCAACGGCGCGTGTGAGGCGCGAGTTGCTGGTGTTGGCTCGTTGCGCATACCAGTAAAAGTCGCCCGACGAAGCGTCCGAACCCAGGAGGGAGACCGTCGGCGCGCCGGTGAATTCGAGCGTCCTTGCCCCGGGCGGGAGTTCGTAGTAATCGGCTGCGTACTGATAAACCGTCGTCTCAACGGTCTCATCTGCATCGATCGGCGTCATGGCGACCGGATCAAGTTCCGGGCCGTCCCAACGGTATCGCTCGGGCGTGCCGGAGGTGCCCAACAAGGCCATAGAAGTCAGCCAGTCGAGCCACAACCCCTCGCCGGATATGTCCAGCCCATTGGCGGCCGCGGCATCATCGACGCCTGTCAGACCCGGCCGGCGGCTCAACGTATACGCATGGTAAAGTTCAGCCCCCAGGCGATCATACAGAAACCGGTTGACCAGGTAGCCTTGACCATAACGCGGGCCTGTGTTCCCGTCTTGCCAGCTATTGAGCTGCTTGTCGGGATCAGCTAAAAACTGGTTAGCTCGGTATTGGGGCAGGAAGCTGAACCCCGCCAGGTCCTCGGTCAGCATGGCCGCCCCTTCGACAACCCAATCCTCATCCCCCAGATCGTAGGTGTTTCCGAGCAGATGGCGCAATTCATGGGATAAGGTATCGATATAGGTCATGCTGCCGAACTGGTCGGCATTCATGACAAACATCGTCCGCTCGTTCGACTGCGGGTCCACGGATATGGGCAACAGATCGCGCGACGAGAAATACCCGGCCAGGCTGCACTGGTCGGCAACATCGCACAATCTCGATGGCGCGGCGTGAACGATATGGACGCGCTTTCCCTCGTCCTCAGGCGCGCCGAAGTACGGGAACAGTACATCAAAGACCTTGTCAAACGCCTTTGTCTCCGCCGCCAGAGCCGTCTTGTCGGGATCGACCGCGTCCTCACCCAGATCGAACCAGAAGTAGGCGTGCTCGCCGACGCTCATCAACTCCGCCTCGATCACGCTCATGGTGTTGCTGTCCACATTACTGATGAAGAACTCCTGGATATCGCCAACCTGCAGATTCGTAGCCACCGGAGGCGTGGCCGCAACCGTCTCCACGCCGAGATAGGCCACGGCCAGGCCGATCGGGTCGCGGTTCGGCGGGATAATCTCGACCAGTTCGGCCGCCGTCGTAGACCGGGCCAGAGCGAGAGCCGCCGGCGGTAAAGGTGTGGCTTCTGGCGAAGGCGTAGCGTCGGGCAGGTTCGCCGTTGGAGAACTGGTCGATATCGGCGTGTTCGTCATCGCCTGCACCGGAGAAGGTGAAGGGGCCGGGCTTGCCTCCTCCGTAGCCTCAACGACAGCTACGGTGGTCGGTGATGGGGACGCCTGGCCCAAAAGAGGGTCTCCCCCCGGCAATAGACGACAGGAGGCTGTACCGATGACAACGATTAACAACAGGATGATTGAGCGCATGAGGAGGGATTGTACCTACCCACAAGCTTTCCCAAAACAGGGTGATAGGCCGTTTAGCCGATTCTTATCGAGGAAGCATCTGCGATCTCTTGCAAGTTGCCGATCAACTTATCACCGATATAACAGATCAGGCAGAAGCAAGCCCGAATCATTGTTATCATCTGTAACAGGTTCCTCTATTCATGCGACGGATACAATAACGGCTATGCTGTCACTGGATCGACAAAACGAATGGCGCGAGCGGTATCGCGCCGATCACCCCGGCTGGCAACCGGCGACGGAACTGTTCGCCGATCAGGTGCACAGTGTGCTCTCGTCCGGCGGCCGTCTGCTGGACATTGGCTGCGGCCGTGGCGGGCTGGTCGAGCAACTGGGTCATGCGACCGATCGGATAGTCGGCGTCGATCCGGATTTCATCTCTCTGGCGGAGCACCGATTGACCAGGCTACCCCGTGCCGTTGCCCTTGGTGACGCCCTGCCTTTTGCAAGCAACTCCTTCGATGTAGCCATCGCCGGCTGGTTGCTGGAGCATCTTGGCGATCCGGTCGGCGCGCTGGCCGCCATCCGACGCGTACTGCGTCCGGGCGGCTATTTCATTTTCATCACCCCCAACGGCCGCCACCCCCTGGGCTGGGCGAACAGGATGGCCGGTCAGCTCGGACGAACGCAGGGGCGGCTCGTCGACAGGTTATACGGCCGAGCCGAAAACGACACCTTTCCCACAGCTTATCGAGCCAACACGCCGCAGACTCTGGCCCGATTGGCGGAACAAACCGGCTTCTCAATCGTTGCCCTCGACACCGTCGCCGACTCGACCTATCTGGCATTCAACAGAACTCTGTTCACCCTCATGTGCGCCCTGGACGACTGGTTGTCGGCCGACCGTCGCATCCATATCGTCGGCGTCTTCCGAAGGCCGGGCCACCTCACTCAATGAGGGCCGGTGGCGGGCGATTCTGATTCGATTACAATGGGGGCGATGGAATCGATATCCCCCTTGCGACGCGTCTGTTACGCCTGGCTCGGCCGCGTCTATGCGCTGATGCACGCCATCCAGCGCCGTTCTCTCCTGGGGATTCGCCTGGTCAACTTCGTCCGCTGGCTGCCGGTGATCCTGCTTCTATATGGGTGGCGGCGACATTGGCCCTTCGGGCTTCTGCTGTTCCTGGCGATCATGATCCTGTGGGTCAACTTCAGCCTCTGGCGGGCAAGGCGGAACAACTATCACCGCTTCATAGCCGATAATTCTCCATCAGTCGAAACGGCCGCACCCGATCGATTGCCGGCCAACAAAAAAATCGCCGTTGCGGCAACGGGATTGTTCAGCGTCAGCGGCCACGAGAACACCCTCCTGCTGTGCCCCGCCGACTATTGGCGCGTCCCCTTGGGCGAGCATATCGTCATGGTCGAGGAGAGGCCCGGCAAATTCCTGTACCAGTTCTTTAGCGCCGGAAGCTTGCAGGAGGTTTGCTCCGGTTGGCTCTTGCATGGCCCGCGCCCGATCGAATCCCTGGCAGTCACGTTTCTGGCTCGCTGGGGGCCGGACTACACCCGGTTCGGCCAGACGCTGGAAAACGGCGACGATCGCGATCTGCCGCCACCCAGACGCATCACCGTCTATCTGAGCACGGCCGATGCCGATACCCGACGCAGGATATGGCATTCCATCATCGATGACGCTCATCTCGCGCGTCGGGAATAAGGACAGGGCTGCTGTTCGCGCGTTCATGAGAACATGGGTATATTAGAGGGCCATGAACGAATCCGAAGCGCTTCTCATCGTGGAACGTGGCCCGGTTCCCACGACCCAGATCCCCCTGCAAAGCGATCAAATGACCGTCGGACGCAGCGCCGGCAATGATATCGTCCTGGCCGACCCGGAAGTCTCGCGACGTCATATACGGATCATTCGGCGCGGGGACGGATTCGCCATCGAGGACATCGGCAGCACCAACGGGACTTTCGTCAACGGTCAGCGCATCAGTCACCTGACTCTCTTGCAGGATGGGGATGCCATCGATTTGGGCGATACGGTGCGGTTGAGGTTCATGGCTCTGGTGCAACCTGCGGCCGAACCTCCTGTCGATCTGACAAACAATCCAACCCAGATGGTCGCGCAGCCACGGCAATTCGATGTCGAACAGGTGGCACCGTACGATCCGGTGACACCACACGATCCACCGGCGATCGCCCGCCCGCCTTACCCGCCGAAATACAGGCCGCAGACCCCTCCACCCGCCGTCGACGTCGCCATGGCTCCGCCCGAATTCATTGTGGACGAGCCGCCATCCCGCGGCCGTGGCCTTATGATTGGCTGTGGGCTGCTGGTGGCATTATTGCTCGTCTGCGCCGGGACGTTTCTAATCCTCGACGCCTACGAGCAAGGCCGGCTGCTCTATTGCGGCCCCCTGTCGCCCTTCTTCGAGGTCCTCTTCGGCCCGCTCGGCTTCGCCCCGGTCTGTCCATAGAGATCGACGATCCTCTCTCCCATCCTCCTGTGTCCGACAATAAACCCCGCTTGCGACCGCCTGATCGGATTCCGGTCACCTTCTCCTCTCGCCTGTCACTTGGTCATCATCCGGCCAAAGTTCACAGACAATATGTAAAAAGATTCCGATAGGTTGATAGGCCTATTGACTTGGGGAAATTACTGTTGTATTGTTGCAATATGTTGTAGTATCCCGCATGACAAGTTCTCTTAAGGATCATATCTCAATTGGAAATTGAGGCCTTCAAAGTCTGCGGCGGTCATTATGAACAAAGACACTTTATTGGAAAACTACTCTGATGTCGATCAAGTCAGCAAGCGCCTGGGCATACATCCTGAATCGGTCAGGCGCCTGATAAGGGATGGAAAGTTACCGGCTATAAAATTTGGCAACAAATGGCTGGTTGAACGTTCAATACTGGAACAGTTTGCCAGTGGTTATGACGGGCGACCTGGAAACAAGGCGACTCTATTCTAGATAACCGGTCATTTAACCCGTCCAGTGTCTTTATTCAGCAGGGAAGGAAGGAAAAAGAGGATGCAACAGACAACGAAATCGGATAGCGCCGCCAGCATCCGCGTTGTGGGCGTCGGTGGAGCGGGAAGCAACGCGGTCAATCGCATGATCGCCGAAGGGCTGAAAGATGTTGACTTCATCGCCGTCAACACCGACAACCAGGCCCTGCAACGATCAGATGCGCCGGTACGAGTCCGTATCGGCGATAAACTGACCAGAGGGCTGGGCGCCGGGGGCTTCCCCGATCAGGGAGAAAAAGCGGCCGGGGAATCACTGGAGGAGATCAACGCGGTGCTCCAGAGTGCCGATATGGTTTTTGTCACCGCCGGAATGGGCGGCGGCACAGGAACCGGAGCCGCGCCGGTTGTCGCCCGAGTGGCCCGCGAGCTTGGGGCGCTCACCATCGGCGTCGTCACCCGTCCCTTCCATTTTGAGGGCAGCAAACGTGCCGCGGCCGCCGAACGGGGCATCGAACAACTCCAGAAACATGTCGACACCCTGATCGTCATACCCAACGACCGGCTGCTGGACATCACCGACAAACGCATGCCGCTGGATCAATCGTTCCAACTGGCCGACGACGTGCTTCGTCAGGGCATCCAGGGCATCACGGAACTAATCACCACACCCGGACTGATCAACCTCGACTTCGCCGACGTGAAGACGATCATGACCCAAGGCGGAGCGGCCTTGATGGCTGTCGGTCGCGGCTCGGGCGAGGACCGGGCGCGGATCGCCGCGGAACAAGCCATTAGCTCGCACCTGCTGGACGTCACCATCGACGGCGCGCAAGGGGTGCTGTTCAACATCACCGGCGGGTCCACGCTGAGCCTCTATGAGGTGAATCAGGCGGCCGAAGTCATTCGTGAGACGACCCACCCCGACGCCAACGTTATCTTCGGCGCGGTCATCGACGAGTCTCTGGGCGACGAGATCCGCATCACCGTCATCGCCACCCGCTTTGACCATGTTCACATGCGGCGGCAGATGATGCAGCGTAATGATACCGGCCTGTTCGAGACGGCCGCCCGACAGGCTATGGCGCCGACGCGCCCGGAACGCCCGGTGGAAAACCGCCCCGTACGCGAGGAGGAGCCGGCTGCCGAGGAACTGGTGCCGCGCTTCGCCCCCGGTAATCTCGAAGTACCCGCCTTCCTTCGACGAAAATAACGCTTACCGACCGTTCGGCGTTAACCCGCCCGGACGTATAAAACGCTTGCTCGCAGGCTACATCCCCTCTCTGCAGCTCCCCCTGTTTCGCAGGACAGGGGGAGCACCTTTTTATCCGCCGCTTTCCAGCAAGGTGAATTGCGAGCCGCCCGACACCCAGCAGTTCGAGCCGTCGGCCTCCGGCGGGCATTGAATTCGCCACCAACCGCTGGCGGGGTCTCGGCCGATGACCGTCACCCGCTCATCTTTCAACAAAAACCCAACCCGATCGAAGCGCACACCGGGGCCGGAGCGGACGTTCAAATCGACCAGAATACGAAGGGTGCCCTGGGCCTCAACAGGCGCCGATTCGGGGGACAGCGTGGCCGTCGGCGCCAGACCGGGCAACTCCTCCGGCGCTTCGGCCGTCGCCGGGGATGTCGCCGGAATGGGCGGTGGCGGCAACGACGAGTCGGGGCGCCCGGCAAAGGCGTTGCAGGCCAGGGACACCAGCGCCAGCAATAGCATTCCCAACCCGATCACAATCCGATCGCCCATACAAATACCTCAATCTTCTCCGCTTTTATTATCCCGCTCCATTATAGTCCAAACAGCCTCATCGCACCTTCCGTCGCCCCTCCGCGATCCCTCGGCTATAATCCGTGTCGAGTAAGGAATATCAAACCATGAGTTTTCGCCAATTCATCGAACACGCGGCCGCCGCCGGCGATCTGACCCCCATCGATCTGGCGGTTGATACCACCTACGAAGTCGCCAATGTCGCCCACGCGCTGGAAGGTCGGGTGGTCCTTTTTAATCAGATCCTGGATTATCCGGGATGGCGCATCTGCTCCGGGGTATGTTCAGACCGTCGCTACTTCAGCGCTGCCCTGGGCGTCCCCGTTCCCGACTTGCTCCATCACCTGGCCGACGCAATCGCTCACCCGGTCGAGCCTCCTGTCGTAGACGTCGCCCCCTGTCAGGAGGTGGTCATCGATAACGTTGACCTGAACCGGCTGCCGATCCTGTTTCACCTGCCAGAGGATGGCGGACATTACGTCGCCAGCAATGTCGTGATCATCAACGATCCCGAGCTGGGCCGCAACATGTGCTATCACCGGCTCCTGCGTCTGGATGAAAAGCGGTTCGCCGCTCGAATCGTTGAGAACCGGGGCACCTACAACGCCATGCAAAAGACCGACGGCGACCTGCCGGTGGCCATCTGCATCGGCGTCTCGCTGGGCGTCCATCTGGCCGCCTCGATGTCGCCGCCGCCCAACGTCGACGAACTGTCGGTGGCTCACGCGCTGTCCCCTACCCCGCTGGTCAAATGCCTCACCAATGATTTGTACGTGCCGGCCGACGCCGAGATCGTCCTGGAGGGGCGCATCACCAAGCAGCTCCACATCGAAGGGCCGTTCATGGACCTGACCGAGACGATGGACTCCACCCGGATGCAGCCGATCATCGAGATCGACCTCATCACCCATCGGACGGATCCCATCTACCACGCCTTGCTGCCGGGCGGCCTGGAGCACAAGTTGTTGATGGGTATGCCCAAGGAGCCGACGATCTTCGCCGCGGTCAATGAGGTCGCGCGCTGCACAGGCGTGGCAATCACGCCGGGGGGCACGTCGTGGCTCCATGCCGTCGTGCAAATCGACAAGCGCGGGCCGGACGACGGCCGCCTGGCCATCGAAGCCGCCTTCAAGGGTCACGGGTCGCTGAAGCATGTGTGGATCGTCGATACCGACATCGACATCTATGACCCGGCTCAGGTCGAATGGGCGATGGCGACGCGTTTTCAGGCAGATCGTGACCTGTATGTTTATGCGAATCAAACCGGCAGTTCGCTCGATCCGTCCGGCATCCACGTGCCCGGCGCGAAAAGCAGGACGGCCAAAATGGGCCTCGACTGCACCATCCCCTGGGGCGTTGATCGCGCTCCGTTCGTGCGCGCCCGATATGGCCAGGTCGACCTGCAAGACTATATTTAAGCGGCTGAAGGCCGTCCATCTCAACACAAGCACCCTCTCATGAACGAATCACACACAATCCGGTTAACCGATGATCAGCGCGCCATGCTGGCCGGCGAGCATGGCCGGGCGCGGCAAATGGGCATGCGGCTGTTGCTCGACCTGGCGGCAATGGCCGGGGCTGAGCGTCTCGTTCCCATCGCCAGCGCCCATCTTTCGGGCGTCTCGCCGCTCACCGGCGGCCTGGGGCTGCGTCAGTTTCTGGCCCGGCTGGCGGACGATCCCGGCCAGGGCGTGGCTATTCCTACAACGTTAAACGCCGCCGGTTGCGACGAGAATCAATTCCCGGCCATGCGAATTGTGGAGCCAGACTTCCTTGATCATCATCACGAGATCGTCGCTTCCTATGCCCGGCTTGGCGTGCGAACCATCCAATCGTGCGTGCCCTACGAATGGGAGGATGTCCAACCCACGCTCACGCCCGACAAGCCCGCAGCCTGGGCAGAATCCAACGCCATCTGTTTCGCCAACTCCTACTGCGGCATGCGCACCAATCGCGAGTCGGGCCTGTCGGCGCTGGCTTGTGCCCTGACTGGTCACGCGCCGGACTATGGCTTGCTCAACGACGAGGCGCGACGGCCGAACCTGCTCGTGCGAGTGACGACCCGTCTGGACGATCCCACCGATTTCTCCCTCCTCGGCGACTGGATCGGCAAGCAACAGCGCCCGCAATGGCGGATGCCCTTCGGCCCCATCCCGGCCATCACCGGCCTGCCGGCCGAGATAAGCCACGAACAGCGCAAAGCCCTGAGCGCGGCCGCGGCCAATTATGGAAGTCCCCTGCTCTACATCCGCAACGAGGACGACCTGCCGGAGGGGAATTACCAGGACGAGCTTATTTTCGGCAAGGCGGAATTGAGCGGCCGCTACGACGATCTGCGGCCGCGTTCACCCGTATCGCTTGTGGTGTTGGGTTGCCCACAGGCGTCAATCGGTGAGCTGCGGGCCATTGCGGGCCTGTTGCGCGGCCGCCGGGTCAAGGCCGATCCATCCTTCCCCGGAGAACCGCCGCCCTTGTGGGTGTTCACCTCGGCCGCGGCCAAAGCCATCGCCGAGCGAGCCGGGTTGGCGGACATCATCCGCGACAGCGGGGCGCTGCTGCTGGAAAATACCTGTCCGGAAGTCGTGCCCTACGACCAGGCCTGGGTGAAATACGTCCTCACCAATTCGATGAAGGCCGAGCATTACATCAAGTCGGGGCTGAACGGCATTCCGACCTCGGTGATGCGGCTGGAGGATTGCATCGCCATGGCCGCGGGCGAGTTGACGATTGCCGCCGAACCTGCGGTCACGACCAAACAATCGACGTCAGCCTCCAAATCCGGCAAGGCAACATCGGGGACGAAGCATGCGGCGGAAGATCGCCCGGCGACAAGCTTCGACGTTGCCACGGGGCGCGGATTGCCCTCGCAAGGCGACTTTACGATCACCGGCGAGGCGCTGGTGACGGACGCGCCGGTCACCTTTTTAGGTTATGTCAACCGCCAGACCGGCGTCATCGAGGAAGAAGGCCACCCCGCCAACGGGCAAAGCCTGGCCGGCAAAGTCGCCATCTTTCCGCGCGGCACCGGCTCCAGCGTGGCCCCCTACGTCGTGCTGGAACTCTTCTATCGCGGCGTGGCCCCCATCGCCATTCTCAACACGGAGATCGACCAGCAAACCGCGCCGGCCTGCTCGCTGGAAGGGATTCCCTACGCCTACGGCTTCGATGTCGACGTGATTCAGGGGGTGAAGACCGGCGATACAGTGACGCTGGAGCGGCGAGGCGACGCCGTGTATCTGCGGGTGGACAAGCGCGAGGGATCACATGTCTGAGCTACTGGTCTTTTTGTTGGCGGCGGCTGTTTTGATCCTCTGCGCCAAGGGCAGCGGCTATCTCAGCGTCCGCCTCGGCCAACCGGCGATCGTCGGCGAACTGCTCATCGGGCTTGTCCTGGGGCCAACGCTGCTGAACCTGTTGGGCATCGTGCCCTGGTTCGCCGCCTCCGAACATCTGCACGAATCCCTCACGCTTTTTGCCGAGATCGGGGTCATCCTGCTCATGTTCCTGGCCGGGCTGGAGCTTGAGCTGAGTGAACTTCTCGAGACCGGCCCGGCGGCATCGCTGGCGGGCACATTGGGCGTCATCGCCCCCCTCGCCGGAGGTTACGGCGTAGCGCGCCTTTTCGGGATCGATCAGACCGAGGCCGTCTTTATCGGTCTGGCGCTGTCCGCAACCAGCGTCAGTATCTCGGCCCAAACCCTGATGGAGTTGGGCGTGCTGCGCAGCAAAGTCGGCTTGACTTTATTGGGAGCGGCGGTCATCGACGACGTCCTGGTCGTTCTGCTGCTGTCGGCCGCGTCGGCTATCTTTGCTACCGACGGGGAAGCAAGCGGAAGCCTATGGGGCATCCTCGTGCGCATGGTCCTGTTCCTGGCCGGGGCATCGGTAATCGGGCTATATCTTTTGCCGCCCCTGCTGCGTCGGGCCATCCGGCTGCCGATCAGCCAGGCGGCTGTGTCATTCGGATTAGTCATATGCCTCTTGTTCGCCTGGGCATCGGAAGCGCTCGGGGGCGTGGCGGCTATCACCGGCGCATTCATGGCCGGTCTCTTTCTGGCTCGGTCACCTTTCGCCGGCCGCATCGAAGAAGGGGTTTCAGCGATAGCCTACGGCCTCTTCGTGCCGCTGTTCCTTGTCAATATCGGTCTCCAGGCCAATTTACGCGCCATCGGCAGCGATTGGTGGATCGCCACCCTGACCCTAACGACCGTCGCCATCGTGACCAAAGTCATTGGCAGCGGCGGCGGGGCGATGTTAGCCAGATTCAACCGGCTGGACTCCCTGAGGCTGGGCATAGGAATGATCTCGCGCGGGGAGGTCGGGTTGATCGTCGTAGCGATGGCCTTGTCCCAATCGCTCATCTCGAACGAGATATACTCGGTGACGGTTTTCATCGTCATTGTGGCGACGCTGGTGACGCCGCCTTTGCTGCGGCTGGTGTATCGAAACGAGAGCGCCCCCGGGAACGGGGCTCAGGATAACCCGTCCCAGGCCAATGTCATGGCAGTCAACAAAGACGAAGGGAGATAATTATGAACTACATCGTCGTGCTGGTAATGGATGATGTATCATACAGTCCGGAAATCCTGGACGCCTGGGAGAAAGCCGGGGTCGGAGGAATCACGATTTTCGAGACCAGCGGGCTGGCACGCGAACGCCGGAAGCACGGCTATCGCGACGACGTCCCCCTCATGCCCACCATCCGCTCTTTCCTGCAGGGCCGCGAAGAGCCGCATCAAACCATCTTCTCCATCGTCGATGACGAAGCGATGGTCGAGCGTTTGATTGCCGTGACGGAGGCCATCACCGGCAAGTTAAGCCAGCCGAATACCGGCATCCTCTTCGCTATACCGGTATCGCACGTGGCCGGCCTGCCGCGGCGAGACAAAGGCAAGTCCTGATATGAGGCTGACAGGAGAAGTTGGGCGTGGTGGGCGCGGAGGGACTCGAACCCGCGACCTCACGGATGTGAACCGTGCGCTCTAACCAACTGAGCTACGCGCCCACGCAACAGGTAGTATATCATATGGTTTCCAAACGCCAAGAAACGCGAGGCACAATGAATCAACGATTGGTCACTCATACCCTGAATCGGCGGATCCTGACCGTGCTGTTACCGGCCCTGCTGATACCGGTCTTGCTCCTCCTGGCCGGCTGCGCCAAGGGCGGGACGGGCAACCTGCCCTTCGTCGAGACGTTCGATAATGCCGGCAACTGGGGCACGGGCGAGGATGCCTACTCTATAGGGACTGTCGTCGACGGCGTCTATGATTTCAAGGTGCTGGAAAGCGACATCAGCCGCTGGGTGTCGGCAGGCAAAAACTTTGGCGACGGCGTCTACCAGGTCGAGGCCACGCCGGTTGGCGGGCCTCTCGATAACGGCTACGGCTTGCTCCTCCGGGCCAACGCTGAAGCAGGCAATTTCTATCTGTTCAAGGTATCGTCCGACGGCTACGTCTGGATCGGTCGCTATGAGAACGGATCCGAAGCGGCGACCATCATCGGCAATCACTGGTTTGAATCACCGGCCGTGTTGCGCGGGTTGAACGTCACCAATGTGTTGAAAGTGCAGGCCGAGGCGGGCAATCTGATCTTCTACGTCAATGATCAGGAGGTCGGCCGCGTGACCGACAACACCCTGACGACGGGCGATGTCGGCATCCTCGTCCAATCGCTGAGCGGCAGCGGCGTGCGCGTGCTGTTTGATAATCTCAGCGTTCATCCGCTTCCCTAGACCCGTGAAGTTTTAATACTCATTCTCACCGGACGTTTTTGTGCTATCATCATCCATGTGTTTGGAGGCAAGCTCTGGCCCTCTCCTTAGGTGGCCCACGTCTTAGGTGGCCCACGCCTATCGTGGACCACGCCTGTCGTGGCCAATCTGTCATACGCCGCTCCCACTCGGCGCAAATATTTGAACAAGGCCGGCGGTCCGATATTTTGGAGGACCTCCCCGGCCGGCAAGCACTCTGGAGCAAGACATGCTGGAAACCCGGGAAACAAGAAAACAAAAGACGCAGCCGAATAACCAACTGGTGATGAGTCCGGCCGAGATCCTGCGCGACTACAATCTGGCGGTACAAAGTCGCCAGGCCAGCCTCATCGGCCGGCGCGAAGTGCTCAACGGCCGCGCCAAATTCGGCATATTCGGCGACGGCAAGGAAGTCGCCCAGATCGCCATGGCCAAGGCGTTCCGCAAAGGCGATTTTCGCTCGGGCTACTATCGCGATCAGACATTCATGTTCGCCATCGGGGCGACGACCATACCGCAATTCTTCGCCCAACTCTACGCAAACGGGGATGTGAGCGCCGAGCCAAACTCGGGCGGCCGACAGATGAACGCCCACTTCGCCTCCCGCTTGCTCAACGATGACGGAACATGGCGCGTCCAGACCGAAAACTTCAACTCATCTGCTGACCTGTCGCCGACGGCCTCGCAGATGCCCCGGCTCGTCGGTCTGGGGTACGCATCGTATCTCTATCGCGAGCTGGACGAGCTGAAGAACATGACCCAGTTCTCCCGGCATGGCGACGAGATCGCCTTTGGCACGATTGGCAACGCCTCGACGGCCGAGGGGCACTTCTGGGAGGCCATCAACGCCATCGGCGTGCTGCACGCGTCGGTCATCGTCTCTATCTGGGATGATGAGTACGGCATCTCCGTGCCGAACATCCACCAAATCACCAAGGGTAATCTGACGGAATTGCTGGCCGGGTTCCGGCGCGAGCCGGGCATCCCCGGCGGCTATGAGCTGTTCACGGTCAAGGGCTGGGACTATCCGGCGCTGATCGAGACATACGCGCGCGCGGCCGATTTAACCCGCAACAACCACATCCCGGTGATCATCCACGTCACCGAACTGACCCAGCCTCAGGGCCACTCCACCTCCGGCAGTCAGGAGCGCTACAAATCCGTCGATCGCCTGGCTTGGGAAAAGGAGTACGACTGCCTGCGGAAGATGCGCGAATGGATCATCGACCAGCACATCGCTCCGCCCGGCGAGCTGGACAACATCGAGCGAAACGCCGAAAAGCTCGTTGAAAACTTCCGCGTGAAAGCCTGGCAGGGTTATCTGCGGCCCATCTACAACGAACGGCAGGAAGCTATCGACCTGTTCGAGGCGATCGAGGCCACTTCGCCGCAAGCCGAAGCCATCGCCGGAATCAGCCGCGATCTGAAGAAGACGGAGACGCCGCTGCGTCGCGACATCCTGACGGCCGTGCGTGAGGTGCTGGTCCTGACTCGATCCGAGCCGCGCGGGACCGACACGCCCATCGGCCGCCTGCTGGCCTGGAAGCGCGAACAGGAGAAAGCCAACGAAGACCGCTACGGCTCCCATCTGTACAGCACTTCGGCCGAATCGCCGCTGAACGTCCCGGAAGTCAAACCCGTCTTCAGCCAGGGCGCCCCCCTTGTGCCGGGAGCAAGAATATTAAACGCCGCGTTCGACGACATACTGGGCCGCGACCCGCGCGTCGTGGCCTTCGGCGAGGACGTCGGATTATTGGGCGGCGTCAACCAGACCTGGGCCGGGCTACAGGCCAAATATGGCCCCCTGCGCGTGTCGGACACGGGCATCCGCGAGGCGACCATCGTGGGCCAAGCCATCGGCCTGGCCATGCGCGGCTTGCGGCCGATAGCCGAAATTCAGTATCTGGATTACGCCCTCTATGGGCTGCAAATCATGTCCGACGACCTGGCCACCCTGCAATGGCGAACACGCGGAGGGCAGAAAGCGCCGGTCATCATCAGCACGCGCGGCCATCGGCTGGAAGGCGTCTGGCATGCCGGGTCGCCGATGGGAGCGCTCGTCAACTTGTGCCGCGGCATTCATGTTTGCGTGCCGCGCGACATGACGCAAGCGGCCGGATTCTATAACACATTGCTGCTTGGGGATGATCCGGGCATCGTGGTCGAGGTACTCAACGGATATCGCCTGAAGGAACACCTGCCGGAGAATATCGGCGAGGTGACCGTGCCCCTGGGCGTGCCCGAGATTTTGCGCCCCGGGGAGGATGTCACGCTGGTGACCTATGGCGCGGCCTGCCGTATCGCCGTCGACGCGGCCGAGGCGCTGGCCGAGGTGGGCATCGATGTCGAGGTCATCGACGTGCAAACGCTGCTGCCCTTCGACCGGCACCACATGCTCCTCGAATCGCTCAAGAAAACGGGCCGCATCGTCTTCATGGACGAGGACGTGCCCGGCGGAGCTACGGCGTTTATGCTGCGCGAGGTCATCGAGACCCAGGGCGGCTTCGAGTGGCTCGACAGCGAGCCGCGCACCATCACCGCCACGCCACACCGCCCGGCCTATGGGTCCGACGGAGCCTATTTCTCCAAGCCTAACGTCGAGAATGTGTACGCGGTCATTTATGATGTGATGAACGAGGCCAATCCGGCCCGCTATCCGAGCTTTCAATAGTTTACATAAACATCAGGGAGTTGTTCAATGGCATCAAGGATAACGTTGCCGGAAATGGGAGAGGGCGTCATCGAGGGGACGCTATCGCGCTGGCTGGTGAAAGAGGGCGACCGCGTAGAGCAATTCGCCCCCATCGCCGAGGTTGAGACCGACAAGGTGACGACCGAGACGACGAGCGACTCGGCCGGAGTCATCCTCAAGTTGTGCGTCAACGAAGGGGAGACGGTTCCGGTCGGCACCGTGCTGGCCTATGTGGGGGAGGCGGGAGAGAGCGTTTCCGGCAACGGATCGCAAAGCAAAGCAGCCGCCGCGCCCGCTCCGTCGAAACCGGTCGCCGAACCGCCACCACTGGTCGCTACCCCGGTCGTCGCTCCTCAGCCAGCGCCTTATACCGGCCGGATCAGCCCCGTCGTCGGCCGCATCGCCTCCGAGCACGGCATCGATTTGGCCCATGTGCTGGGCACGGGCCGCGACGGTCGCATCACCAAGGAAGACGTGCTGGCCTATATCGAAGCCAGGAGCAAAACGCCTGAACCTTCAGCCGGGACGGATCGGCAACCGGCCCAACCGGTCATCATTCCCCCACCCGTAGAGGCAAGTCTGAAGCCCGCGCCCGCCCCCGTGCCGGCGTCCGACGAACCGGCGGCCGAGCTTCTGCCGATGACGAGCATTCGCCGCGCCATCGCCGAGCATATGGTTCGCAGCGTCCACACCAGCCCGCACGTGACGACGGTGTTCGAGATCGACTTCTCGGCCGTCGCCGCCCATCGCCGGGCGTACAAGGACAGCTACGAGCGCGACGGCGTACGCCTGACCTTCACGGCCTATATCGTCGCCGCCACCGTCCAGGCGCTCAAGGCGCATCCGCTGGTCAACAGCAGCTGGTCGGATGAGGGCATCCTGCTCAAGCGCGAGATCAACATCGGCATGGCCACGGCCATCGATGACGGCTTGATCGTGCCGGTGATCCGGCATGCCGACGGCCTGAATCTGCTGGGGCTGGCGCGAACGATCAACGATTTGGCCGACCGGGCACGAAACAAACAACTCAAGCCCCACGAAGTGAAGGGCGGGACGTTCTCAATCACCAATCATGGCACGACAGGCAGTCTGTTCGCCACGCCTATCATCAATCAGCCGCAATGCGGTATCCTGGGGATTGGGGCAATCGAGAAGCGGGTGAAGGTCATCGATGACGCCATCGCCATTCGGCCGATGGCCTATGTCAGTTTCACCTTCGACCATCGCATACTGGACGGCGCGTCGGCCGACCAGTTCGTCAGCTCGATCAAGAAGCAAATCGAGACCTGGCGCTAATCATAATGACCGGCCATGGCCGCGGGACTTGTCAGCGGGCCATGGCCGGTCAGTCCTGCTCCATCTGCCACGCCATCCGCAACTTCTCCGGCACCCGAACCGGACGCAGCGTCTTCAAATCGGCGAAGTAGCCGCTCTGATAGGCCGCCGTGCACATCAGGCCCCCAACGCTGATCTCGGCCGAGAGCGTCCAGCGTGTGCGCGACAGGTCCGACACCCACATTTGCCCCACAACTTCGTCGCCAATGCGCACAGGCAAGCGATATTCGATGACCGTTCTGGTCAGGATGGGGCTGATGCCCGTGGCCAATATCTCGTCGATGGGCAGGACATCGGCCAGGATTTCCGAGCGCATATCCTCCAGCCAGCGAAAGTAGACGATGTTATGGACGATGTTGGCAAAATCGACATCGTAGGTTCGAACAACGATCGGCCAGGAAATCAGCAATGGCCTTGAGTTATCAACTGTCATGCTCTCTATCCAAACCGATTGATGAGATAGTCGACGACGACGCGGTCGATCACGTCGCCGGTGCCGTCCCACCGCTCTTCCAGATTCTCGCTGCCGACCAGCGCGCGCAGGGCTGATCGTGTGTCCTCGTCAAACACGCCGTTCCCGGGGCCGCTGTAATGGCCGGTGCGCTGCAGGACGGCTTGCAATTCCCCGGCGACGCCGGCCACGGGGATGAGGTTGGCCGGATCAACCTCGCCAAAGAGCAAATGGTGCATGGTCACCAGTTCGGCCAGTTTGACGATGGGATCGGGATGGTCATCCACGCGAAGGTCGAGATAGCGGTCGTTGTTGCCGCCGTAGCCGCCGTTCTCGCGCACAACGAGCACCCCGGCCGCCTGACGACCGCGACTGTCGCCACCGGCCGCTTGCCCGGCTGATAGAGCTTCGACCAGCCAATCGGCCAGTTCGCCGGAGCCGCGGCGGGCCTTTTCAAACGCCTCGGCCATCGCCTCAACCGTGCCGGGGACGAGGATATTGCCCTGGCAGGCGAAGCCCTCACCCACGATATGCCCGGCCCAGTCATAGCAGCCTTCGCCGGTGTAGGACGCGGCGCGGCCGTTTTTATCCACCATACCGACCTGGCGCAAGGCGCGCTGGTCATCAGCCGTCACCAACAGGTCGATAGTCTCGGCTGCGCTCTTGCCGCCGGCCATCCAGTCGAGGCCCTCAAAGCCATAGGCCAGATTGGCGAACGATTGCGTGGCCACCACCCCGGCCCCGGCCCGCGCCCAGGAAACGACGGCCGCGCAGGCCAGGAATTTGGACTGGACAGCGACGCCCCACGCCTCCTTGTGCGGGTCGTAGGCCACGATGGAAAAGGTAGCAACAGGCGGGCTGGTGCGAATCATTCCGGTATTCCTCACTTGCCGGCTGGTCGTAAAGCCACCTCGATGATCTCATCGAGACGATCCACGAGGATGAACTTGATGTCCTGGCGGAGATGCTTGGGGATCTCCATCAGGTCGCGCTCGTTCTTGCGCGGCAGGATGAAGGTGCGGATTCCGGCGCGACGGGCGGCCAGCGCCTTCTCGCGCACGCCGCCCACCGGCAGCACACGGCCACGCAAGGTGATCTCGCCGGTCATGGCGACATCATGGCGAATCGGCCGCTCGGTGAACGCCGAGATGAGGGCCGCGGCCAACGTCGCCCCGGCCGATGGGCCGTCCTTGGGCACCGCGCCCTCGGGCAGGTGGATGTGAATGTCCTGCCGCTCGAACCGTTCCGGGTTGATATCCAGCGCCTCAGCCTGGCTGCGGGTGTAGGTCAACGCCGCCTGGGCGCTCTCGCGCATCACCTCGCCTAATTGACCCGTCAGGATCAGATTACCTTTGCCGGGCATGACATTGACCTCGATGGTCAGTAACTCGCCGCCGGCGGCCGTCCAGGCCGCGCCGGTGGCCACGCCAACCTCATCGGCATCGAGCCGGATATCATCGATGAAGCGGGGCGGGCCGAGCAACTCCCGCACCTTGTCGGCCGTGATCAGCCGCGGGTAACGCTTGCGCTCGGCAACCATGCGGGCGATCTTGCGCGTGATGGTGGCGACTTCGCGCTCCAGGTTGCGCACGCCGGCCTCGCGAGTGTATTCGCGGATAATCGCCTGCAGGGCTTCTTCCTCGAATTGGATATTCTTGCTCGCCAGCCCGTGCTGCTCCAGCTGGCGCGGCACGAGGAACTGCTTCATGATGCCCAGCTTTTCCTCCTCCAGATAGCTGGAGAACTCGATCACCTCCATTCGGTCCTGAAGCGCGGGCGGAATGGAGTCCAGATAGTTGGCTGTGGTCACGAACAGGACGCGGGACAGGTCGTATTCCAGGCCGAGGTAGTGGTCGACGAACGTGTTGTTTTGCTCGGGATCGAGTACCTCAAGCAGCGCGGCCGACGGGTCGCCGCGAAAATCCGCGCCAAGCTTGTCGACCTCATCGAGCATGAAGAGCGGGTTGCGCGTGCCGACGCGACGCATGGCCTGGATGATCCGGCCGGGCATGGCGCCGATGTAGGTGCGGCGGTGGCCGCGAATCTCGGCCTCGTCGCGCACGCCGCCCAGACTGATGCGGACGAACTCGCGGCCGATGGCGCGGGCGATGGAGCGGCCGAGCGACGTCTTGCCGGTTCCCGGCGGGCCGACGAAACACAGGATCGGGCTGCGCATGGTGTCGGAGGCGATTCGCCGGACGGCGATGTATTCCAGAATGCGATCCTTGACCCGCGGCAAACCGTAGTGATCCTCGTCGAGCACCGCGGCCGCGTTGCGCACATCCAGGTTATCGGCCGATTCCTCCGTCCACGGCAGGTCCAGAATCCAGTCGATATAGGTGCGGATGATGCCGATCTCCGGCGACATGGGCGGCATCGCATTAAGCCGGGCCAGTTCCTTCTCCGTCTTGGCCCGCACGCCCTCGGGCAGGTTCTTGCGCGCCACGGCCTCCTGCAATTCGCCCAGCTCCTGGCCGAAGACATCCAGTTCGCCCAGCTCGCCCTGGATAATTCGCATTTGTTCGCGCAGGAAATGCTCGCGGTGGGAGCGGTCGACTTCCTGTTGCACCTGGCTCTGGATCTCGCCCTCCAGCTCCAGCACTTCAAGCTCGCGGGCCAGCAAAATACTGATCGTCTGCAGCCGTTCGTGGGAGTCGAGAATCTCGAGTACCTCCTGCCGCGTACTGACGGGCACGGGCAAGGTGGAGGCGATGAAGTCGGCCAGCCAGCCGGGTTCATCGAGGTTCAGCGCATAGGTGTAGGTCTCTTCAGGCAGATTATAGTTCAGGTCGACGACCTTCTCGAACAAGGCCAGGACGGCCCGCATCAAGGCCTCGGTGTTGGGTTGCCAACTCCCGATCTCCTCAACGATCCGCGCGCGGACGCGGATGTAGGGATCCCATTGGGTGAAACCGAGAATCTCGACCCGCCGCCGCCCCTGGGCCAGGACGCTGGTCGTGTCGTCGGGCATGCGCAGGATGCGGCCAATGCTGGCTTCGGTGCCGATGGCGAACAGATCGACTTCCTTGGGGTCGGCGATATTGTTGTCGCGCTGGGCAGCGACGATCAGGTTTTCCCGACTTTTGTTGGCGGCGTTAATCGCGGCCAAAGAGCGCTCGCGGCCGACGAACAGCGGCATGACCATCTGGGGAAACAGGACCATATCCCGCGTGGCCAGGAAGGGACACTCGATGATGCCGTCCTGATCCTCCGTGACGGGTTGATCGAACAGATCGTCGCTTAAATCAGGGAAAAGCTCAGGGAAATCCGGGAACTGGGTGAAATCAAAATCATCCATAGGTATCGTGTTTCGATTGTAGAGTGTCCCAATGATTTAGCAAATCGCCGACCACAATGATCGAACCGGTGGCCAGGATGAGATCGCCGGGTTCGGCGCTGTCGAGGGCTACGGCGAGCGCCTCGGCCACGGAGTGAGTGGCGATCGCCTCCCGACCGTACATCAGGACCGTTTCGGCCAGTTGTTCCGGCGTGGCCGAGCGCGGATGATTGGCTGTAGTGACGATCACCTTGTCGGCCATCGGCACCAGACGAGCCAACATGCCGCCCACGTTTTTGTCACCCGGGGCGCCGAAGATCAGGATGAGCCGCCGATATTGGAAATCCTCGGCCAGGGCGGTCACGAGGCGCATCGCCGAGTCGTCGTTGTGGGCGCTGTCAACCAGGACGGTCGGCCGGTCCGGCCCTTGCTGCAACAATTGCAGGCGGCCGTCCCAACGCACCGTCGCCAGGCCGGACTGCATGGCGGCCACGTCCAGCGAGGGAAAGCGATGGCTCACCTGACCCAGGGCGGCCAAAGCCACGGCCGCGTTTTCAACCTGGTGGCCGCCGGTGAGACCGACGGTGAACGACGTCCCCGGCGGAATGAAGGCCGGATCGGGGGTATCGAGGACGATCAGGCGGCGGCGATCATGGTCGGCAGACTGCTCGTGGACGCTCTCATAATGCCAGTCGCGGCCGATGACGACCATCGGGGCGTTGCGTTCGGCGGAGATGGCCACCAGCCTGTCCAGCGCTTCCGGTTTTTGCGATGCCGAAACGACGGGCACGCCGGGCTTGATGATGCCCCCCTTTTCGTATGCGATCTGCGCCAGCGTGTCGCCCAGCAACTGGGTATGATCAAGGCTCAGGCTGGTGATGACGGAGACGTCTGGCAGCAACACATTGGTGGCATCCAGACGGCCGCCGAGGCCAACCTCGACCACGGCGATATCGAGATTCGACTCGGCGAAATGAAGGAAGGCGATGGCGGTGACGATCTCAAACCAGGTAATGCCGGGCGATCGATCGACATATGGTCGCAGGCGATCGACCGTAGCGACAAACGATTCTTCAGAGATGCGGCCGTCGGGATCGTCGGGCGTCAGCACGCGAATGCGCTCGCGAAACTCGCGCAGATGGGGCGAGGTATAGAGGCCGACACGCAAGCCGGCCGAGCGCAGGGACGCGGCGCACATCGCAGCCACGGAGCCTTTGCCCTTGGTGCCGGCTATATGGATGGACGGGAAGCGATCCTGAGGCGATCCCAGTTGGGCCATCAGGCGGCGCGGCCGCTCGACGTCGATCTTGCTGGCCTGGTAGCGATCGAGCACTTTATGCTCGAAATTGATAAAGCCGTAGAGGTAATCCAATGTTCGCTGATATGAATTCATGAGGCAGAATTGTAGCTCAACCGATGCGTGAATGCAGCGAGGTAACTGTTCACACTTACGGAAAACACAGGCTAAACTCTGAGGGATGACGCACGAGGAAGGGCAAGCACTACTGGCGGAAAACGCAGCCCTGCGGCAACTGGTAGGCGAACTGCAAGAGCAGGTCG
>JAGOZU010000172.1 GCA_018058545.1 Promineifilum sp.
GCGGATCGCGTTAAAGGTAAACGGCCCAACATGCTCCATGCCCGACCGCTGGGCGACGAAGGCAAACCCCCAGATAGCGGCTGTCAGCAGTAAAGTCAGGTTAGCCCGCAGGCGTGGGGAGTTGGCCATAGCTCGTGCCGGACATCATTGGAGCAGGTATCTAGCCCGCTCCTATAAGGATCGGTGTGACTGCCCGCTTTCGGGGCGTTCTGTCAGCAGGTCGAGGGCATGGGGCAGCACGGGCATCAGCACCTCAAGCCCCTCACGGACGGCTTTGGGATTACCGGGCAGGTTGATGATCAGCGTGCGGCCGCGCATGCCCGCGACGGCGCGCGAGAGCATGGCGTGGCGGGTGACCTTCAGGCTTTCGGCCCGCAATGTTTCGGCCAGCCCCGGCGCTTCCCGGTCGATGACGGCCCGCGTGGCCTCGGGGGTGATGTCGCGCGGTGCGAATCCCGTGCCGCCACTGGTCAGGATGAGATCAAGCCCACCCTCGCACCAGGCGATCAGCGCGCGGGTGATGGCCTCGAACTCATCGGGAACGATGGCCCGCTGTTCAACCAGCCAGCCGGTGGTTTCGCCGACCAATGTCGCCGCCAGGGGGCCGCTCCGATCGTCAATTTCGCCTCGCGCCCCGCGGTCGCTGATGGTCAGGACGCCGACCCGCCTCATTCCCGCGCCTGTTCGCCGATCAGGGCCAGCATGGCGTCGCTGAGGCCGCCTTCGGTGACACCGTAATAAATATGAGTGCGGTCGCCCTCGCGCACGGCCAGGTCGTAGAGGGTCATATTGCTCTTGTGGCGGCGGTTTAGAACGGCCACGTTGTCACGCCACTGAGCGGCCGACAGATCCGGCGGCGATGTCTCCACCTGTGTGATGGCATAATGCCACAGGCGACGAGCCGACGAGCGGGTGACGTTGTTGATCAGATTGCCGTTGCGCAGGTCGCGCAGGGTGTGATAGATCACCCCGTCGCGCTCCTGGCTGTCTACGTGCTCTACGCCTGTTCGCGGGTGCTGGAATCCGCCGCGGCCGTTGCCCGACGACGAAGAGCGCGATGGCTCCTGCTTGCTGGGCGCGGGTCGCGACGGTTCGGCGGTCGGTTCTGGCGACGGGGACTGGGTGGCGGATATTTGTGACTGCCCGCCCGTGCCCGTGCCTCGTTCGACCAGCCGGACGATCTCATCACGCACGGCCAGCGTGGTTTCCGACTCGTCGCGCACATAGAAGAGATTCTGGTCGATGGCGTAGGGGATGTTCGGGCCGGCCTGAACAGTGATGCGCACCACCGTTGTGCCCTGGGTGGTCAGACTGTCGATAGCCACCTGAGGGTCAGGGCTAAATCGCTTGGTGATCATCCCTTGTAACGTCTCGATCGCGCGGTGTGGCTCGCGCACGCCTTCAGGCTTGGCCTTGGCATCGGCCGAAAGCCCGACATAGATCGTGCCGCCGTTGGTGTTGGCCATGGCGCAGATGTCGTGCAGGATGTTGTCCAGATGACCACCGCGCTGGTTCAGCGACAAATGGAACGACTGCACCAGCGATTCACCCTCTTCGCGTGCCAGCTGCACAAAATCGATTGCCTTGGCCGTGCCGCGATAAGGACGGGTCAACGAGTGATCGTTGCCGCGAATCACTTTGGCCAATGCCTCGAACGACACGTCTTCCAGCAGGATTTCCGTAACCCGGTCTCCCACGCCCAGATAGGGGGAGCTGTTCGATTCACGGATGAGGCGATGGGCATCGGATCCCTGGATGCAGCGCATCGGTCGCGGGTATTCGGGTTTTGAGCCGTCGAAAAAGCGGCGCGTGGTCTGGTTGCCGCGCTTCTCCAGGTCGGTCACTTCCAGCGCATGAAGGTTGGCGTCCTGGGTATAGGCGATGCGCGTCTGCCCGCCAAAATCGAGGCCGCGCAGCATGACACCGTTGCCGGAATTGGCATGGGCGGCGATGACCATGCCGCCGGCTTCGTTGATCACCTCATAGGCGGTCAATACATCCGATGTCGCCCCGACGGTCTGGCTGCCCACGCGCAGCGATGCCGGCGGGACGCGCAGAGTGAGCAGCAAATGTTCCAGATAGCTCACCGGCGTCTCCGGCGGGAAGATTCCCAAAATATGAAAGCCGAAGGTGGCGGTGAATTCGAAGCCGGGCAGGACGAGCAGTTTACCCAGTACGCGCCGGTACTCATCCAGCAGGCGTTGCTCGGCAGGATCGATGCGGCCGCGGCTCTCCAGCCACAGCAGTTGCTCGACCTCTTTTTGCATGGTCGCGAAACCGGCGACCGTGTTGTGGTCAGTAATGGCGATGATGTCCAGCCCGCGGGCGGCCGCCTGCCGCAAAATATCCAGATAGCTGACGTGCGGTTCCTGGTAGTCGCTCGATGCGGGTGTATGGAGATGGAGATCCATCCGCCGCCATTGTGGGGATGGATTTTTTGGCTTCTGTTCCGAACTCTTTTTTGTCGTAGAAGCCCGTCTGGATCGGCCGCGTTGGGCCGACCCTTGTCCTTGATTCATGCGATTTGCTCCTGAGATTATTGTCTATCCCCCAGAGCCGCAATTGCCCGCACCAGGCCAAAGATCGTGACGCCGACCTTGATGGCGTCGCCGGTTGTGATGGCCGGAGGGCCGCCACGAACCTCACGCGATGTGCGAATGAGAAGCCACGACGTGACCAGACCGATGGCCGCGCCAACCGCGCCGCCTGTGAGAAGAACTTTCGTTTGCCAGTTCTCATCGCGGTTCATGGAGGCGAGCTCCTGACTCGTCGATTTTCCAATCCTGCTCATATCAGTTACTCCGTGTGAATCTCTTTATTAGGCCGCGCAAAAACCCCTTGATATAGGCGATGCGGCTGTGCATGGCCATCAGTGGCTTTCGGGCATTGACGCTGAATTGTTCGACATGACCCTGCGTCCCATCGAAAAATCTGTCGGTCTGCCAGAACAGGGTTTGTACCCGGTTGCGATAAGCCATCGGCCCTGTCTCCGGAAAATTCTTGCGCTGTTGGCGACGATGAAGCACGAAGGCCAGCCAGGCGATGGGCATGATCGACATCAAAACGATGAACGGGATGGACGCGAGGATGATGGTCAGGCCGGACAAGCCGGCGACAAACGACGCGGCCGGTGGCGAGACGACGCCGAATGCCAGCAACACGATTAAAACGAACAAGGCAATTACAATGACGACGGTAATAATGATCGGGAGATAAACGTTGCGTCGCAGATAGCGACGACGCTCCTCATCGCGCGCCAGTTGTTCGGCCGTCGGCCGATAGCTGCTGCGTGTGGCGGGATAATACCCCGGCCGACCATTAACGAACGGATCGTAATCCGTCCGCGAAAAAGGCGCGTTATCGATTGTACTCGGCTGAGAATCGTTACGTGATGGTGGCGGCGTG
This sequence comes from Promineifilum sp., assembly GCA_018058545.1. Classification (GTDB taxonomy): domain Bacteria; phylum Chloroflexota; class Anaerolineae; order Promineifilales; family Promineifilaceae; genus Promineifilum. Next base: position 3,406 of record JAGOZU010000172.1, read on the forward strand.
TTTGCGGCACTCATGGGTGATATAAATTCCTAACCCGTAGATTATACCACAGATGCGGTTGTCGTGCCCTAGAGGGGAGTGACTAATTGGGTAGGCATACGAAGTCAATGACCGACTTCTTATCAAAGGGACGTGCTCGATTGTGAAGTTGTCTGCGGTTCCAGGCATGGGC
>JAGOZU010000173.1 GCA_018058545.1 Promineifilum sp.
GGGGTGGTCGGCAGGGATGTTTTTCGCGTAGCCATTCAAATCCAGTTCGGCCGCGTCGACGACGTCAAGCCGGGCGGGCACGCCGGGCGACGTCTGGGTGACGGCGAAGGTGTTCTCGGCCATGGCATAGCTGACGGCCAGCATCTCCGGCCGCGCGCCGTTTTCGGCGAAACGCTCCAGGAACAACTGGTGACTGTCGTGGCGCACCGGCTCGGAGCAGTTGATGAACAGGCGCATGGACGCCAGCGACCAACCCTGGCTGTCGCGGCGGCGGATGCGGCGGGCGCAATGGTTATAGGCGAAGTTGGGCAGCCAGCAGAGGGTGCCGCCGTGGTCGTGGATGGCGCGCAGGAGCAGGGCGGGACGGCTGACCCAATCGAAGGGAGACATGAGCACCAGCGGCACGCCCAGGGTGAGGGGCAGGAGAAATCCGGCGATGAGGCCCATGTCGTGGTAGAGGGGCAGCCAGCTGACGACGACATCATTTTCGCATAGCGAAATGGCTCGACTGTAAGCAGCCAACTGATTCAACACGGCCGTGTGACTGAGGGCAACCCCCTTTTGCAGCCCGGTGGTGCCGGAGCTGTGCTGGAGGAAAGCGATTTCGGATGGCCGGGGACTGAAGGGTGAAGGTTGGTCGGGAGCGGGAAGCGATTCAAGATCCGAGGAACCATAGACCGGGCAGGGCATATTCGGCCGCAGTGTCGGGGCGAACTCGTCAGTGGTCAGCACGGCGGCCACGTCCGACAGCCGGGCCAGTTCGGCCATGCCGCGCATGTAGACCTCGGGATCGAGCTTCTCGGTCAGGGTGGGGAACATCGACGGCACGGCCCCCATCAGCAGCGCGCCCCAGAAGGCGTGGACGCTTTCCAGGTTTTGGGTGTGGGCGATGACGACCAGATCGCCCGGCCGCAAGCCCAGCCGGGTGAGCGCGCGGGCGGCGGTTGTGGCGGCGTCGCGGAAGGCGCGGCGGCTGACGATGACCGGCTCCTTGTCCGTCTCAACGTAGATGACGGCCGGGCGGTCGTCGGCCGCGGCCAGCGTGACGGCATCAAGCAGGGTGACCAGTTCGGGCATGGCGTTCGTTCAGGGGCGTGAGCGCGCCGCCGGCGGCTAGCCGCGCAAGACCCGCGCCACCATCTGATCGAGGGTGTCCATGCGGCTCACAGTCAGCTCGGGGTCGGGGATGAAGACGTCGAACGCCTCCTCGACGTAGACGCCCAACTCGGCCAGCGCGAACGAATCCATCATGCCGCCGGTGACGATGCCCTCGGTGTCGGTCAGCGGGTAGGAAGGGTCGCGAATCAGTTCGCGTGTGATGAACGCCCGGAGTTTCTCTCGCACAGTCGTTTCGTCCATAGCCCGTGAGGATAATCGTAAAGTCGCCAGGGCGCAACGTGGCGGCTATGATATACTTTCGCCACCTCGCCTGAATGGGCGATGCCGGGGCGACCGGCGCGGGGCTTATTGTGGATTCGACGACGACCTCATCCGGGACGCAGGAAACATTGGGACGGCGGACGTTCGCCGTGCCCGGCTGGCTGCGCAACCCGGCGGGGGCGATCGTCATCGCCGCGTTCGCCTTCGGCCTGTTATCCATGATCACCCTCCTGTTGGAGATCGGGCGGCCATTTGGGGGCTACACGACCTATGGTTTCATCGGTAATTCCACCGTGGAGATGACGCAGGAGACGCCCGAGTGGTGGCTGACCTGGGGGCCGCAAGGGCCGAATCACGATGATGAATTCCTGACGATCAACGGATGGCCGTATTACTGGAATATGTGGGATGAGATGGCCAAGGCATACGAACGTGGTGAAGCCGTCACAGTGACATTTCATCGTCCGGGGGTGGAAAAGGAATTCACGTTCAGCCTGAAACCGCGGCTGTTCACCCTGCTCGACTTCCTCGATTTGCGATTCCCCGACCTGCTCATTGGACTGGTCTTCTGGCTGCTGGCGGTTATCGTGCTTCATGCCGGGCCGGATTTGACGTTAAACCGGGTGTTCGCGGCGGCGATGGCTTGTGTCGCCGTCAGTCGCATGACGACGCTTCCAACTTTGGCAAGCGACTATCGCCTGTTGCCGAACATATCGCGGATGGTCTATTTCCTGGCTTCCGGGCTGTTGACGGCGCTGATCTTTCATTTGGCGTTTCTTTTTCCAACGCCCCTCAGGAAGATGCCCGTCCGATTGCTTCGCGCGCTGTATGGTGTCGCCATCCTGTCGGCCATCGTAATGGCCGCTGCCCGGACGCCGTTTTGGGCCGTCTGGCCGGAAGATCTGAACAGGCTCATTGATTATTATACTATTCGGGTGATGATGCTGATGCTGCTGGGCAGCATCGTCACCCTGTTTGCCCGGCTCGTCCGGGTCTGGCTAACCAGCGGCCCCGGCAACAGGCGGGAGAAGCGAGTGGCACAGATCGTTCTGGTGGGGCTGATCCTGGCCTTGCCGCCGATTCTGATTATCTTCACACCGTTCATTCCCGGTCTTGCCCGCTCCATCCCGTTTTTTATGGAGCGGCTGGATTTGCGCTATTTTCTGTTGGCGGTACCGATCGCCTTCGCCTTGGCCATTATCCGCTATCACACCTTCCGGACACCCTCGCCGCTCTTCATCTTCGTCATCGTCCTGTCGACCAGCGCTTTGCTGGCGACGTTCGCGGTGGCCGTTTGGGGGTCGATGCAGCCTGATGGGTTCCGCATGGCGGATCGGCCGCTTTTCGAGGTCGTCTTCACCTTCTATCTGCTTGCCGGGGTGTTCTGGAGCAGGCAGGCGACCTGGCGCGGCTGGTTCGGCCGCTTGCTCCATCGATCCGACCGCAATTTTGAATCGGCGCGGTCGTTCGGCAATCGGGTAATGAGCCGGACTCCCTTGCAGGCCATGCCGGAGACGATCGCCACGGCGCTGGTCGATGAGTTGGGTGTGGAGCGGGCGGCGGTGTGGGCCTATGATGCCAACGCCGGGACGTATGATTTGTCTGGAGCGGCCGGGGGGGTCGAACCATCCGTTCCCTTGCGATTGTTTGCCGCGCCCACCGCGCCGGTTCCCGACCGGGTGGTCCACACGGGCTGGACGGAGACGCCCGCCTGGCTGGGTCGACCGGCGGCCGAGGGCCGGATCGAGGTGATCGCCCCCCTGAAGATCAATCAGCAGATGATCGGCTTATTGGGCGTGGGTCGTCGCTGGGATGAGGATATTTTCGACGAACGTGATTTGGCGGTGATCGAGCTGGTCGGCCAGCAGGTCTCCCTGTTCATGCAGGCGTCGATGCAGATCGAGGAGCTGCGTCTCGTGCCGGCGCGCGTGGCCGTGGCCCAGGAGCAGGAGCGATATCGGCTGGCGGGCGAGCTTCACGACACCATCCAGCAGTTTCTGGGACGATTGCCCTTCTTTCTGGCGACCAGTCGCGACATGATGGCGACGGATCAGGCGGAGGCGACGGCCATCCTGGAACGCTGCCTGGACGATGTGGAGGAGGCGTCGATTGTGCTGCGCGAGATTCGGGCCAATCTGGCCCCCAACCAGCTGTCGAATAGCCTGGTTGTGCCGCTGAACAAT
>JAGOZU010000029.1 GCA_018058545.1 Promineifilum sp.
TCGACGCTCTCGTCGAACCCGGCGGGCTGGTTGGGATTCGACATCCCGGTCAGCAAGCCCTCACCTTCGCGGTGAAAGTAGAGGCTGTGGGCGAAGTCGATGACAAAGGGGAAGTTCGGGTCCAGTTCGGGCAGAGGCGAGGTCGTCACGATCTGGCGACGGACGGGTGTGATGGGGATGGGCACGCCGGCCATTTCGCCGACCAAACCGGCCCAGGGACCGGCGGCGTTTACAACTGTCTGGCAGGCGATGCGGCTGAGCGGCGTATTCACGGCCGTCACGTGGCCGCCCGTAACCTCGATGCCCGTCACCGGCGCGTCAGTGAAAGCCCGCACACCCAGCCGGCGCCCGGCGCTGATATACCCGGCCACGACCCCGTTGGGATCGGCCAGACCATCTCCACTGTGGTAGGTGGCGGCCAGCACGTCATCAGTCCTGACTTGCGGGATGCGGCGGCGAACCTCGTCGGCCTCCAGCCATTCCGTGGGCACGCTCAAGCTGTGTTGCAGCGCGATGTTGCGCCGAAACTCGGCCACGTTTTCCTCGGTGGTCGCCAGCAGCAGATAGCCGGGATAGCGTAGATCGATAGGCTGTCCCGTCTCTTCCTCAAAACGGCTGAGCATCGGCAGGCTAAGCTGCGAGAGCCGTATGTTGATGGCCGTGGAGAACTGGTAGCGGATACCGCCGGCGCATTTACCGGTGGCTCCCTGCCCGAAGAAGCTCTGGCTTTCCAGCAGCACGACGTCGCGCATGCCGCGCAACGCCAGATGATAGGCGGTGCTTGCGCCCATGACGCCGCCGCCAATGACGACGACTTGGGCAGTTGAGGGTAAGGTGCTCATAGATCGATTGCCGTGCCCAGCCCCAGATCGGAGCCGTTGCGCAAGATGATTTGGGCGGCCATGGCATCCTGGACGGCCACGCCGACGGATTTGAAGAAGGTGATTTGCTCGGGGTTGGTTCGCCCCGGCTTTATTCCGGCGATGACTTCGCCCAGCTCAGTATCGATATGGTCGCGGCCGATCTCCCCGGCGTTGAGCGGGATGATCAGGTCGCCAGCCTCGGCCAGGGCCGCCGCGACGGAATCGACGACGACTCGCGCGCTTCGCACGGCATAGGCGTCGATCTCCTGCATCTGGGGTGTGAATGAACCGATGCCGTTGATATGAGCGCCGGGTTTCAAATCGCCTCCGTCGAACACGGGCTTGCGCGAGGTTGTGGCGGTGCAGATAACATCGGCCTCGGCCACCGCCTGTCGCGGGCTTTCGGCGATACGGACATCGAGTGGGATGGGGCCATAGCCGGCCATCTCGGCCGCGAACTCCTCGGCTTTGGCCAAACTGTAGACCCATACGCGCTCGATCGGCCGCACGGTGCAGACCGCCTCCAGTTGTCGACGAGCCTGCACGCCACTGCCGAAAATGGCGGCGACGGCCGCGTCAGGTCGGGCCAGTACGTCGGTGGCCGCGCCGGATGCCGCGCCGGTGCGAATGGCGGTCAGCGTGCTGCCCTCGATCAACGCCTGGGGCGCGCCGGTCGCCGGATCGATGGCCAGCACGACGGACTGGATGAGCGGCAAGCCCCGTGCAACGTTGTCGCCGAACACGGAAACCAGCTTGAGGCCCAATGCGCCGCCACCGTCGGGCGTGAAGAAGGGCATGATCAGGGTGACATTATCGGGCGAGACATCCAGGGGTATTCGCAAAGGGACCTGGGCGCGTCCGGCCGATAACTGGACATAGCCCGCCTTCACACCCTCGATAGCCTCGGCCATGGGCAAGGCGCGATTGACATCGGCCGCGGAGTAGAGTCGGAGTTTCATGGATTAGGCAGATTGGGGACACATCTGTCCCCACTATAAGGGCGGGTTTGAAACCCGCCCCTACACCCAAAAAGAGTTAGAACAGCAGGAACGAGCCTCAAACCATCATTATTCAATACCCAGATAGACCTTCTGGACCATCTCGTTCTGTTGCAGCGCCTTGGCGCTGTCGCTGAGGACGATCGCGCCCGTTTGCAGAACGTAGCCACGGCTGGCGATGTTGAGTGCCATCAGCGCGTTTTGCTCCACCAGGAGAATGGTCGTGCCCCGGCTGTTGATGTCCACGATGGTGCTGAAGATAGCCTCCACCAGGACCGGCGCGAGGCCCATGGACGGCTCGTCAAGCAACAGCAGACTCGGCCGTGACATCATGGCCCGACCCATGGCCAGCATCTGCTGCTCGCCGCCGGACATCGTGCCGGCCAACTGCGTCCGACGCTCCTTAAGGCGCGGAAACAGGTCATAAATCTGGTCGATGTCCTGGGCGATCTCCTTGTCCTTGCGATGGAACGCGCCCATCTCCAGATTTTCCAGAACGGTCATGCGGGCGAACACACCACGCCCTTCGGGGACCATGGCGATCCCCTTGGCGGTCAGCGAGCTGGGTTTGTGGTGCGACAGATCCTCGCCGTTGAATGTGACCGAACCGACGCTCGGCCGCATGAGCGCGCAGATGGTACGCAGCGTCGTGGTCTTGCCCGCGCCGTTGCCGCCGATGAGCGTGACGATCTCGCCTTGCTCAACTTTCAGCGAGATACCCTTCAGGGCATGAATTTTGCCGTAATAGGCGTGTACGTCATTTAGTTCCAGGATGCTCATGCAGCCTCCTTGTGATCCAGACTCAGATGGGCGGATCCGGCGGCGCCACGGCCGAGATAGGCTTCGACCACGCGGGCGTTGCCCTGAATTTGCACCGGCGTCCCTTGGGCGATTTTCTCGCCGTAGTCCAGCACGGTGATATCCTCCGATATGCCCATGACCACGCGCATATCGTGCTCGATGAGCAGAACCGTGATACCCACTTCGTCCCGCAGATTACGGATAAACTCGGTCGTCTCGGCCGTCTCGCGCGGGTTCATGCCGGCCGTCGGCTCGTCGAGGAGCAAGAGCTTGGGGTTGCCGCCCAATGCGCGGGCGATCTCCAGCCGCCGCTGATCGCCATAGGGCAGGTTGCGGGACAAGGTATCGCCTTTGCCGCGCAGGCTCACGAAATTGAGCAACTGATTGGCCTCTATGACCGCTTTTTCTTCCTCATCCTTCGTGCCGCGCAGGCCGAAGACCGGGCCGTACCACGGCGAGTGAAGCCGAGGCTCCATGCCCACGAGGATGTTCTCGATGGCCGACATGTTGGAGAAGAGTCGGATGTTCTGATAAGTACGGGCGATGCCCAACTTGGTGATCTGGTCGGGCGACCGGCCCTTGATGGATTGGCCGTCGAAGACGATATCGCCCTCATTGATCTTGTAGAAGCCGGTGATGCAGTTGAAGAACGTCGTCTTGCCCGCACCGTTGGGACCGATGATGCTGACGATGCTGCCCTTGGGAATGGCGAAGCTCAGGTCATTCACGGCCGTCAGGCCGCCAAAGCGCTTGGTTACGTTGGTTGTTTCCAGTATGTTGCTCATATCGTCACCCTCAGGCGATTGGATGGACCTCTTCGTGCTGAATCCCCTCGCGCGCGGCCTCTTCCTCTGCGGCATGCAATTCACGACGAGTGATGGCTGACGGCCAGAGACCTTCGGGCCGGACGAGCATCATGACGATCAGCAGGATGCCATACATGAGTAGCCGATACTCCTCAAACTCGCGCAACAGTTCCGGCAAGCCGACCAGCACAAACGCGCCGAGCACGACGCCGGGCAAGCTGCCGATACCGCCGACGATGACGATGCACAAGACGTTGATCGAGATGAGGAGTTCAAAGCTGTTAGGAAATACGGAACCGATGCGCGGAGCGAACAGCGCCCCGGCCAACCCGGCAAAGGCCGCGCCGATAGAAAAGGCCAGCAGTTTGGTGGACACCAGATTGATACCCACTGCCTCCGCTACATCTTCATCCTCGCGCATGGCCATCCAGCGGCGACCCAGGCGGCCGTCGCGCAATCGTCCGGCGATGAACCAGGCCAGGAGACAGCCCAAGAGGATGAGGTAATAGAAATGGAGGGGCGAGATGAACTCAAAGCTGCCGATAGTCGGGCGGCCGATGTTCAGGATGCCTTGCGCGCCACCGATGACCGGCTTGAGCAGGTCGGAGCGCACCAGCACGCGGATGATCTCGCCAAAGCCGAGGGTGACGATGGCCAGATAGTCACCGCGCATGCGCAGGACCGGAATGCCGAGGATGGTTCCCGCCATTGTGGCGGCCAGCACGGCGACGGGCACGGCCACCCAGAAGCTCAGACCCATTCCCAAGGTGCCGGTGGAAGTCATCAGGGCTGTCACATAGGCGCCGATGGCGAAGAAGGCCACGTAACCCAGGTCGAGTAACCCGGCGAAACCGACCACGATATTGAGGCCAAGCGCCATCAGGATGAAGATGCCCACCTGATCCAGCACGTTCGTCAGGAAGATACCCAACACCCGCGGCAGCACCAGCAGGGCGATCAGCAGGACGATCATCGCGATCTTTTGCGATTGCTTGGTCTGCTCAGGGGTTCGGGAGGCCTGGCGTTGTTTAAAAGTCGCCTGCCCTTTCAGCGTCCAATAGAAGGCAGCGATCAGGGAAATGGCAAACACCAGGACGGCCGCCAGTGGCGTGATGCCCTTCGCGCCAAACAGGATGCGGACGGTCTTGCGTTCCATTAACTGATTGGCGATGTTGAGCGGCACATCGGAAAAGAGGGCAAACGTGACGGTCACGATCAAGGCTATCAAAACCGGCCGGCTGAACCGATCGGGGACCAGATGAATGGCCGCGCCGACGAGTCCCAAAATCGCTATCTCAGCCACCAGAAGGCCGATCCCCGGACCCATCGCCATACCGGAGAGCAAAATTTCGTTAATCAGCTTGGGCGAGACGTTTACGAAATAGGTTCGGATACCGGGCCAGGACGATGCCAGCAGGATCAGCAGAACGACAGGGATCGCCGCCAGCAATCCGGTTACCAATCCCCCAACCAGCCTCATGAGGGGCACCCGATGCTCTCCGGCCGGAACGGACAGATATCCGCTGAAGAGAGCCGGAATAAACAGCAACAATTGCCCCAAAGTGAGGTAGCCGACGACGAGCGGGCGCTCGTTGAATGTCTCCACCATACCGATGACGCTGGTCATCAGGATCAATAGACCCATCAGGAGGCCGATCCGGACGATACGACGCCAGTTTTCTCTTGTCATGAGATGCCTCCTTTAAGCTTTCTTCTCGGCCAGGCGTTCGCCGACGATGCCTTGCGGCCGGAAGATGAGAACCAGAACGAGCAAGGTGAAGGCGGTGACATCCTTCAGCTGGTGAGCGCCGGGGATGCCCAACCCTTCCAGAAAGAGGGGCGGCCCCACGGCTTCGATGAGGCCCAGGAAGAGGCCACCGATGGCCGCGCCGGGGATGCTTCCGATACCGCCCAATACGGCCGCCGTGAACGCCTTGATGCCCGGCACGAAACCCATGAAGAAGTGGGCTTGCTTAAACACCAATGCCCACAGGATGGCGGCGATGCCGGCCATGGCCGCGCCGACGGCAAAGGTAATGGCGATCGTGCGATCCACATCGATACCCATCAACGTCGCCACATCCTTGTCCTCGGCTACGGCACGTATGGCCTTGCCGGTTTTGGTCTTCATGACGAACAGATAGAGGCCTATCAGGGCCAAAATGGAGACGATGAACACCACCAGGCGCACCTTGAGGAAATCGATGCCCAGCACATTGACCCGACCGTCCAGAATGGCCGGAACCGGGAAGGGTTTGATATCGCCGCCGAAGAGGCCGCGGAAGAAATATTGCCAAAAGAACGACGCGCCGATGGCGGTGATGAGCGGCACCAGTCGAGGAGCGCGACGCAGCGGCCTGTAAGCGATTCGCTCGGTCAGCAGGGCGATGCCCATCGACGTCAGTACTGAGGCGAAAGTCACGATCACCAGATAGATGATCGGCTGTTCGTTCATGAAGCCCGAGCGGCTGAGCGTGGAGGCCACGAGCATGGTCGAGGTCATCGCGCCCGACATAAAAAATTCGCCGTGGGCGAAGTTGATCATGAACAATACACCATAGACCATGGTATAGCCGAGGGCAATGAGCGCATACAGGCCCCCCTGGGACAGGCCGGACACAGCGAAGTCGAGCCAGTCCCGGCTCGTATATTGCGTCCCCACCCCGAAAAACAGCTTCCGGACCGTGCCCACCACAACAAGAAGTATGATGACTGCGCGAAACACCCACAGAGCAAGGCCGATCCAGTCCAGGTCTTTGAGGCGTCGTGATGATGTCATTGTCTAGCCTCCTGCTTGCGCCGGATAAACCGGCACAACGATCGTTATATGCAATAGGCCCCTGTGAATCAGGTCGCCAACTCAAATCGGAGCCTGTGACAGTTGGGAAAGATCGATGGGCCGGCCTTCCGAATCGGAAGGCCGGCCCGTTAACTTACGGTTTCAGACTAGGGCCAGATGCGGACGAATTCGCCATTCTGGATTTCACTGACAGAGATCTTCGGGTCGGCGCAGTCGCCGAACTCGTTGCAGGTCAGCGTGCCGGTGACGCCTTCGTAGCCGGAGGTGGCGTAGATGGCATCACGCAGCGCCTGGCGGCCGATCAACAGGTTGCCCTCAGCGTCTTGCTGGGCGACCTTCTCGATCGCGTTCAACAGCAGGTTCGTCGCGTCAAAGGCATGAGCATGGAACGGCGCGGTCGGCGCGGTGCCGTAGTCAGCCTCGTACATCGGCAGGAACTCGTCCTTGTAGAACGTGTTGCTGAAGGCCAGGTCCGGGCCGGAAACAACCATGCCCTCGCCCGTGCCGACGACGTTCTCCAGGAAGCTGGGCGACTGGACGCCGTCAGCGGCGGCCAACTGAACGTTCTCCAGGCCGGGAATCGTCTTGGCGGTGTTGACGATGAGCGAACCCAACGGGATGAACACCGGGAAGTAGAGGAACTCGGGGCTGGAGGCCGCGATGGTCGTCAGCAGCGGCTCGACATTGGTCGCGTCGGCGGCTTCAGCTTCGAAGGCCACCATCGTGCCACCCTTGGCGGTGAAGGCATCGGCGAACGCCTTGGCCAAACCTTCCGTGTAGGGGTCGCCGTCATGGATGGCGGCCGCCTTGGTGAAGCCCTTAACATCATAGGCATAATCGGCCATGGCCGCGCCCTGAACGAGGTCGTTGTGGGCCGTGCGGGCGTATCCGGGATGGAAAGCCTGCGCCGGGTCGGTCAACGCGGGGGAGGTGTTTGACGGGGAGATCGTGACGTAGCCCGCATCCGAGGCGGTCTGGGAGAAGGGCACGCCGGCGCCGGAGCAGCTCGTGGCGATCGAGCCGACGATCTGCGGGTTGGCGACGATCTTCGTGGCGGCCGTCTGGCCACCCTCAGCGCTGCAACCATCATCCTCAGCGATCAACTCGACCTTGTGACCGAGCACGTCGCCGCGCATCTTGATGGCGATCTCGACACCGCGCTGGGAGTCAAGTCCCAGGTCGGCGTTGGCGCCCGAAATAACCAGCGCCGAGGCGATCTGGATCGGATCACCGGCGGCGACTTCGACGCAGCCGATGGCGTCGGTGCATTCAAACGGAGCAGCTTCCTCAGCCGGGGCCTCTTCCTCTGCCGGAGCGGCTTCTTCGGCCGGAGCGGCTTCCGTAGCAGCCGGCGCGGCCGGCTCGCTGCCAGTCGGCTGGCAAGCCACCAGAGCCATAGCTCCCAACAGCAGTACAATCAACAACAGTGACAGACGTTTCATCGTTTCTTCTCCTCAATTTTCAATTTTGAACGTAATGTCTAATCTAATATTAGACGCGAGCGCGGGAGGGCCACTTCCTCCGACACATCACCTAACTGAAACAACTTTCGGACAGTACCACGTGTGGCGTTCGGCTTCCTTCTATCTCATCACCTCCTCGGTGTATTTTCCCATTACCAAATCTTCCCAAATAATATGGGCTATGGGGATGGAATTCTAGAGGTACATGGGTTGGTTGTCAAACCATGTTGAATTTGAACTTCCATCGGCCCTCAGCGCCCCTTGGTTATCAACTTTCAGGGCTTCAGCCAGTGCCCGATCGCCAAAAAATGACGTGATTGGCCGAGTCGGCAGTTCCGATTCAGATCATTTTGCCCTTATTCCTGTTCCGCAGTCTCATCGACCGATTGTTCCAATACATGGGCGGAACGCGCGTCGAAGGCGGCGCGCAAAGCCTGATAGGCTTCGGCGGGCATCGGCTTGAGATTGATCGTGCTCTGCCGCAAGGCCCCGGACAGCTTGGCGGCGTGGACGGCGGGGATGCGCGACTCCTTCACCTCAAGGCTGTCGATGTTCTGGGCGGTGAAGACGATGATTGGGATGACGGGCACTTCGGCCGCCAGAGGGGCCGCCCCGTCGATGAACGCTTTCAGACGGGCGACTGCTTCATCGGCCTCACGGCTGGGATTGCCCAATCCCTCGCGGCCCATCATGCCCCGCAAGCCCAATCCCTTCTGTTGCCAGACATCGCCGCTGGCGGAGATGCGTCCGGTCTGGAATTTGGCCACCAGCACAATGACGCTTGTCGGCAGCAGCAGCGCGTGATTGGCGGGCAACATGTAATGATAGAGCCGCCCGTCCTTGCGAGCGAACTTGCCGGCCGCCTTGTCCAAGACCTGATCCATGCGCGGCCGCCGCAGATAGCGGTGGGCGAAATGGAGGCCAAACTGCGACAGGATGAAGCCGATGACCAGTGCGACCATCTGGTAGATGAACACGTTGGCGTTATCGGTGATGAAGATCAACAACAGCCCGGCGATAAGCACGCCGAGGCCGGCAAAACTGAATATTTGCGCCAATCGGCCGAGCCGGGCGATTCGTTTATCGTCTCGTATGACAACCATATATCTATTGAGGTCCGTTATGATATTTTCCCAGCACCAGGCAAGCGTTTTGCCCGCCGAGGCCGAAGGAGTTCTTGAGGGCGACGTTGATCGACGCGGGGCGTGGCGCGTTGGGCACATAGTCCAGGTCGCATTCCGGGTCGGGCGTCTCATAGTTCCAGGTGGGCGGGATAATGCCGCGGCTCAGGGCCAGCGTGGTGAATATAGACTCAATCGTGCCCGCGCCACCCATGGCGTGGCCCATGGCCGATTTGGTGCTGCTGACCGGGATGCCGTAGGCGCGCTCGCCGAATAGGCTTTTGATGGCCAGGGTCTCAGTGGCGTCGTTCACCGGCGTCGAAGTGCCGTGGGCATTGATGTAATCGATGTCGGCCGTCGTCATCGCCGCATCCTCAATCGCCCACTTCATGGCCCGGATCGCCCCCTTGGCTTCGGGATCCGGCGCGGCCACATGAAAGGCGTCCGACGACGTCGCGTGACCCAGCACTTCGCCGTGGATGCGCGCGCCGCGTTCCAGAGCCTTGTCCAGTCGTTCCAGGACGACGATGCCGGCCCCCTCGGCCAGGACGAAACCATCACGATCCTTGTCGAACGGGCGGCTGGCGCGTTCCGGTTCGTCGTTAAAGTGGGTTGTCAGGGCACGCATGGAGCCAAAACCGGCGATGGCGGCGTAATGAATGAGACCTTCCACGCCACCGGCGTACATGGTATCGGCCGAGCCACGCCGGATGAATTCGGCCGCTTCGCCGATGGTCTGGGTTCCGGTGGCACAGGCGGCGACGATGGTGCTGATGGGGCCGGTGGCCTGGGTCATCAGGCTGACATGGTGCGAGGGCATATTGGCCAGAAACATGGTCATGCCAAACGGGCTGACGCCGCGCGGCCCGCGCTGGTGAAAACTGTCGATCTCCGCGAAAGCGCACTCGATGCCGCCGACGGCCGTGCCGACAAGCACGCCGGTGCGCTCGGGATCGGGTGCATGCTCCGGCAGTCCGGCATCGGCCAGAGCCATCGTGGCCGCGGCGACAGTTAGTTGGGAAGCGCGCGACATGCGCCGGGATTCCTTGAAATCCATATAGTCGCGTGGGTTGAAATCCTTGACCTCGCCGGCGATACGTGTATTAAACACGGCGGCGTCGAACTGGGTTATCGGCCCGACACCGGATCGCCCGGCCAGCAGGCTTTCCCAACTCTGCTCGACGGAATGGCCGAGGGGGCTGATCATGCCCATCCCCGTTATGACAACGCGCGGTCGTCCGCGCGCATCCAGATATTCTTGACTCATATTCGTTCCTTATCCATAGAAACCGGGTTGCCGGCGACCGGATGGCGCAACCACGAGGCAGTTTCGTCCCGTCAGTTCGACATCGTCCCTCGGCTAATTTGCCGGAGCCTTGGCCAGCCTCTCGGCGATGGCTTTAACGATTTCCTGGTCCACATTTCGCCGCGCCTGGCCGATGGCTTGCTGAATCGCATAGGCGTTCGATCGGCCGTGAGCAATGATTACAACCCCGTTGACGCCCAGAAGTGGCGCGCCACCGACCTCGTCAGGGTCGAGTTCACTGCGCACCCGGCGCAGCGCCGGACGAACCAGCAGGCCGCCGATCTTGGTCAGCGTGCCGGCCATGATTTGCTTGCGAATGGCCTCGCCCATATAGGCAGCCACCGCCTCGGCCGTCTTCATCATGATGTTGCCCGTGAAGCCATCGACGACGGCGACATCGGCCGCCCCCCGCACAAACTCCTTGGGTTCGATATTGCCGACATAGTTGAAACCGGTGGCTGCCATCAGGGGAATAGTCTCCTTGATCAGCTGATTGCCCTTGCCTTCTTCCTCGCCGTTGGAGATGAGGGCCACGCGCGGGTTGGCGATGTTGTGCATGCGCTCCATATAGATCGCGCCCATGTGGCCGAACTGGACCAGATATTCGGGGCGGGCGTCGGCGTTGGTGCCGTTATCGATGAGCATGGGCCGCGTCTCAATGGGAAAAACGACGCCCAGGGCGGGACGCAAGATGCCGGGGATGCGGCCGAGGCCGGTCTGCCGCAAGGTGGCCACGGCCAGAATGGCCCCACTGTTGCCGGCGCTGACGAAGGCATCGGCCGCGCCTTCGCGCACCAACTTGAGGCCCACATGCATGGATGAGTCTCGTTTGTCACGTGCCGCGGCTGAAGGGGAATCTTTCATCCCGATAGCTTCCGGGGCATGGACGATATCGATGGACAGTCCTTTGACATCGTGGCGGGTCAGTTCGTCGGCGATGCGCGGTTCGTCCCCGACGAGGAGAATGGTGTCGCCGAACTTGCGCGCGGCCATCACCGAACCGGCCACGTCCGGGCCGGGATGATCATCGCTCCCCATTGCGTCAACAACAATTCGCATACGTCTCTCGTTCATCAGCGGGATAACGGGGGCATTTTATCACAATCACAGGACGGATAGCAGAAATTGCGAAACAAATGGCAAGAGTCGCCCGACTATCCGGCCAGGGCCTGCCGCAGATCGGCGATCAGGTCGCTGGGGTGTTCGATACCGACCGACAGCCGTATCAGGCCCGCGTCAACATCGAAACCGGCCGCCAGCGCCTCCGGCCCGGCGACCGATGCATGGGTCATGGCCGACGGTATCTCGATCAGCGATTCCACGCCGCCCAATGATTCGGCCAGAGTGAAGAGGCGCGTCCGCAGAGCCACGCCGTGCGCGGCCTCCTCCCCACCCCGCAAGGTAAAGGATACCATCCCGCCCGGCCCGGCCATCTGGCGGCGCGCCAGCTCGTGTTGCGGATGACTCTCCAGCCCCGGATAGAATACGCGCTCCACGGCCTGGTGATCCTCCAGGAATTGGGCCACGGCCGTCCCGTTGTCGCAATGGGCGCGCATCCGCAGTCCAAGCGTCTTGATGCCCCGTAGCGTCAGGAAGCAGTCCATCGGCGCCGACACCGCGCCTACGGCCTTCTGCAGAAACTTGAGGCGCTCGTGGGCCGCCTCATCGTTGAGAATGATGGCCCCACCGATGACATCGGAATGGCCGCCGAGGTATTTGGTGGTGCTGTGGATGACAAAGTCCGCGCCGAGGGCCAGCGGCCGCTGGAGGGCGGGCGAGGCGAAGGTGTTGTCCACGGCGACCCAGGCTCCTGCGGCATGCGCGGCGCGACTGATGGCGGCGATGTCGGCCAGCCGCAAGGTCGGATTGGTGGGCGTCTCCAGCCAGACGAGACGAATGGGTTCGGCCTTTTGGACCGCGTCGGCTAATTTGGCCACCACGGCGGCCGTATCGGAGGTATCCACAAAGATGAAGCGCAAGCCGTAATCGGCCAGCACCTTGTCGAACAGACGGTAGGTGCCACCGTAGACATCGTTGCCGCAAAGCACGATCTCGCCCGGCTTCACCAGCCGCATGACCGTATCGATGGCGGCCAGCCCCGACGAGAACGACAGCCCGAAACGCCCACCTTCCAGCGCAGCCAGCGCGTTTT
The DNA here is from genome assembly GCA_018058545.1 of Promineifilum sp. Lineage (GTDB taxonomy): Bacteria > Chloroflexota > Anaerolineae > Promineifilales > Promineifilaceae > Promineifilum. The sequence goes on from JAGOZU010000029.1 coordinate 12,311, forward strand.
CCAGAGCCGTGCGCGTCGGGTTGCCGGCGCGGCCATAATCATAGCCCTTGTGCTCGTTGATACCGGTCTGGACGAAGGTAGATGACTGGTAAATGGGGGTCATGATCGCGCCGGTCGTCGGGTCGGGTTCGACCCCGGCATGAACGGCGATTGTTTCAAAGCGATCGTTATGGTCAGGTGTCATTTGGGCCTCTCTTAATAGATGATCGAATGGGATTGTATCACATCGGCGAGATACGAAGATTTGCAGGGCAATAGCATCCACTCGCGTGCCACCCTCTCCGGGTATAATAGGCCCTCATGGAAGCGGATGCATCGCCTCAAACCCGAACCGGGTCTCATTCCCGGCCGTTTTACCTCTTCGCGGCGGCGGCCGTCTGCTTCTTCGTCGCCGGACTGGCCCTGTCTCGCCTGCTCTATGAAGGCTTGTTTCCGATCTGGGGCTGGATGGGACGGCCGATCCCTGCGCTGGCGACGGCCGCCCTGATCGCCTTAGCCGGGGCTTGGGGCACACGACAAGCCATTCGACATGGGGGGCCATCCACGGCACTCGCCGGCTTGCCCCTGTTGATTAACCTTGTCTGGCTGCTCGATCCGGTCGTCGATCCGTCACGCGCTCGCTTTCTCTTCGCCGCCGGTTGGTGGCTGGCGGCGGCCGTCCTGGCACACCTGACCCTCAATGAGGCCGATCGACGCTGGCGATGGCTTGGCCCGCTGTTCGTGGTCGTCGCCCTCGGGCCGGTCTATTTGCTGACCATGTCACGAGCCGTCGGCGCGGCTGATGCCTTTGAGTTTCAGGTCGTCGCACCGCAGCTCGGTATCGCCCACCCGACCGGCTATCCGCTCTATCTGCTGCTCGGGAAACTGTTCTCGCTGCTGCCTTTGGGCACGATGGCCTGGCGGATCAATCTCGCCTCGGCCGTCTATGCCGTGCTGGCGGCGATGGTCGTCTTCCGGCTGGGGTTGCGGCTGCTGGGGCGGCCGTTGGCGGCGCTGGCCGGCGCGGTCACCCTCGGCCTGCTGCCCGTCTACTGGAGCCAGGCCATCATCGCCGAGGTCTATACCCTCCACGCCCTTATCGTTGTGTCCGCGTTGCTGCTGATGCTGCGATTGATAGACGCCTGCCATGCCGCGGCCGACGGAACCGTGCGGGGTGGCAATCCAGGTGATCTTCGGCACGCGGCCGGGGATCGCAAGACGATGGTCGCGCTGGCCTTCCTGCTAGGTCTGGGGCTGACGAATCACCTCACGACGGTGTTTCTCCTGCCGCCGGCCGCGCTGGCCATCGTGCTCAATCTATGGCCTCATTACAAACGGAAACGCCCCGACATCAGTCGTCGTCGGTCGCTATTACCGTTAGCCTTCCAACTTCTGCTCGCCTTCGCGCTGCCTCTGCTGCTCTATGCCTACCTGCCGCTGCGCTGGGCGGCGATCAACGGCGAGCCGATGGGCATCGACCGTTTCATCGACTGGGTGGTGGCCGGGCGCTTTCAGGGCGCGTTGCAGTGGGAGGCATGGCTGCGTGACCCGGCGCGGCGGCAGATCATCGCCCGTCTGTTTCTCGATGCCTGGGGCTGGCTCTATCTGGTATTGGCGGCCGCGGGGTTGGTCTGGCTGTTCGCGCGGCAATGGCGGGCAGTGCTGGTATTGCTGGTCACGGCCGTGGGCTTCACCTTCTATGCTCTCAACTACTACGTGCCCGACCTGGCTGTCTTTCTTATCCCGGCCCATGTGGTTGTCGCGATATGGGTGGCGGCCGGATTAGCTGCATTGGCCGATCTGGCAGGCCGGTCGAACTCCAACACAGGGCTGAAAATCATCACGTCGCTCCTGTTTTTGGTGGTCATGCTGCCAGCGATTCTAGCGACCGCGACCCGCTGGTCAGCCATTGATCAGTCGGGACGCGATGGCGGCGAAACCTGGGCCAGGGGCGTTTTGGCGTTGCCGCTTGCTCGCCGGTCGGCCGTGCTGGCCGATAGCGAGAAGATCGCTCCCCTCTACTACTTGCAACAAACGGAACAATTGCGCCCTGACCTTGACATCATGGTTCTGCCCGACGAGGCCGCCTATCGCGTCGAACTTGACGCGCGGCTGGAGGCCGGACAATCCGTCTATCTGGCTCGCTACCTGCCGGGCCTGGAGGGCATCTATCACCTGCGGTCGGCCGGGCCGCTGGTGGAGGTGAGCCGGGAGCCGTTGACGGAAATCCCCGACGACGTCATCGCCTCCGATCAGCTCATCGACCCGCTGCGCCTGATGGGTTATCGGGTCGAACCGGTCGCGGCCGTCGATACGAACGCGGCGGCGATCGCTCTCTATTGGACACTCGATCGACCCCTGGCCGAGGGTGAGCGGTCGCCTGTGATCTATCTGCGTTGGGCGGGCAACGAGGTTATCGTCAATGGAGTGCATCCGGCCAATGACACCTACCCGGTCAACGCCTGGCGGCCGGGAGAGATTGTGCCCGACTTTCACCTGTTGCCGCTGCCCGACCCTCCCTGCGATGAGCCACCTTGCGACACGGCGATCGAGGTCGCCGTCGCACCGCGCTTCACCACCGCGGCCAATCTTGATTGGCATACGATCGCCACCGTCCCCGTCGCCCCACGGCCAGGGCCGGTTGGACAGCCACGCCGGGCCTATTTCGACGGCTTCGCGCTGGGCGGCATAGACTTCCCGACCCGGGCGCGAGCAGGGACAACCCTGCCGCTGCGCTACAGCGGGTTTGGCGACAGCCCTTCATTCATGCTGGTGCCACCGCACGCCCTCAGCAGCCTGATCTTCGCCGCCGACGCCGCGCCGCCAATGCGCGCTGAACCAGGGGCGATCTCCCGCTCGGACGGCATCCCTCTGGAGGCGGCCGCGGAGGAAGGCAGGTATGTGGTGGTCGCCCTGCCCCCGGGCGACCTGATGGCTGTCTGCGGCTGGCTGAAAATGCCGACAACGGGTTGCGCGGTAGCCGAAATCGACATCAGCGGCATCCCCCTGCCCGATGGCGCGACCAATTTCGACGACCGGATCGCCTTGCTGGACATGGAGGTGGATTGGGGAGCATTCACCCCGGGCGGGCGGCTGCCAGTGACGCTCACATGGCAAGGGCTGGCCGGGATGAGCGAGGACTACACCGTGTTTGTGCAGGTGCTCGACGCGGCCGATCAGATCGTGGGACAGGTCGATGCCTGGCCGGTGCAGGGGACGCGGCCGACAAGCACCTGGCGGCCGGGGGAGATCGTCGTCGATCCCTACATCGTGCAACTCAACCCCGACATTCCTCCCGTCTCGCCGGGCGACGTCTACCGGCTGCACGTCGGCCTCTATCTGTTGGCAACCGGACAGCGATTGCCGGTGGTGGACGGAGCGGGAAACGCGGTAGACGACAAGGTACAGACGCGGATCGTGTTCGACTAGGCGATACGGGTCGCCAGGGCTGCCAGGGCTTGAGGCTCGTAGAGGTCGTCGGCTGAGGCGTCGATGGCGATGACCGGCGTGTCGGTCACGCCAACGAGCCACTCGGCGATGAACCGATCCATCAAAGCCAGATCATCCTGCTGGGCGATCTCCAGTGTGCGGCCGCGGCGGGCGTACCGTTCCGCGATCACCGCCAGCGGGGCGGTCAGATGAAGGATGAGATCGGGTGGGCCGAGGAGCTGCCGCAGGTTCCCGTGGAGCCGCGCCAGCAACGAGAATTCAACCTCGTCCAGATAGCCCCGATGGTGGAAGAGGCGGGTGAAGCCGTGGAAGTCGAGGTCCAGGCCGCCATCGATCACGCCGTGGATCGGGTCGTCGCGCAGGGCGCGCTCCTGCTCCGCCCGCAGCAGCAGGAAGTCGACCTGATTGGCGAGAGCATAGCGAGACGGCTCGACGACCGTGAGAGCCTGGAACGGACGCTCGCCAAGAGGAGGCTCCACGCCGGTGATGAATGGACCGACTTGGCACAACGCGTGCGCCAGCGTGGTCTTGCCGACCCCCGAATTCCCGACGATAGTGATGATCTTGCCCATGCAAGATGATTCTACCGATTAATTCGGAAAAAACCTGAGTCGGGGCCGAAGATATGAGTGTGATGTGCCCGGGCATCACTCGCATCTCATATCTTCGGCCCCATGATCTATCAAAGACCGAAGTAGATAAAGGTGTTCAAAATTGTTTCGAGCGCTTCTTCGTCGGCCTCGCTGGCCATCTGGACCTGGAGAATGACCAAAACGTTGCGCGCATCCGGCTCCACCACCAGGACGATGAAGCGATTGCCTGAGCCGTCGCAATTGGAATAGGAATCATACGCACCGGTATACAGATCATCGCTATAGTCAAAGCGGCCGTCATAGGTGCAATTGCTTTCCAGATTGAACTGATCCAGGAAGGCAGTGTAATCATAGGTAGCCCGCAAGGATGTTGATGCGGCCAGGAACGCGCCCGGCGTCGTCCAGGTATCGAAAAACCCGTTGATATCAGACGATGCCAATAGGGACGGGCCGGCCTCGGCATCCTGGAACGTCCACGGCGTGCCGTCGATGTCGCTCCATTCGACAGGAACCGACATTTGCAGCATACCGGAATCGTCGCGGAGAGAGACATACTCGCTATATCCACCTCCGCCGGTGCCACCGCCGGTGCCACCGCCGGTCGTATCGCCACCAGACGACCCTTCACCACTACCCAATGTCTGGACAACCTCCAGGGCATCGCCATTCACCTGTCCGGCAAGGATCGTGCCGTCGGACAGGCGGAGCACTTCGATAGACATGGTGTCGGCCATATTGTGGCCGCGCAGAATATCGCAATAAGACGCCATCGTGCCGTCAGTCGCCAGGACCAGGCCTTCCATTTTGGTCAGAATGTCACCCGGCTGAATACCCGCCTCATCGGCCGGAGAACCCGACGCGACCGAGGACACCCAGATGCCGAAGATGCTCTCGCCATCGGTCACCGCCCGGCCGTTGATGCCCAGGGAATTGACGTCATTACCGGCGCGGAGTTGCTCGATGACGGGCATGGCCTCGGCGCGAGCGATAGAATAGAATTGGCTGGTTGCATCGTTGCCGGCGTAGTTGACACCCACGACGCGGCCGTCTCCGTCGACCAGAGGCCCACCGGAATTGCCGGGGTTGATCGTGGCGTCAATTTCCAGAACGCGGTCTACCGACGCCCAGTTCGTCTCGCCGGTCACATTGGCCTTGGAGACGATGCCACGAGTGACGGTAAACTCCTCATTGCCGAAGAGCGGAAAGCCGGCGACATAGATCTCAAGCCCGACGGAAGTAGGTTCCTCGCGCCATTGGAGCGTCGGGAAGCCGTCGCCATCGATATCGATGACGGCCAGGTCTGAACACTCGGACACGCCCAGGATTCGGGCATTGCGCGGCTTGTCTTCGCCTTCCAAGTAGACTTGCAAAAATGCCGATCCGGCGACGACGTGGTTATTTGTGACCGCGATGCCTGACGGATCGATGATGAATCCCGATCCTTGCCCGGCGACGTTGGTCATCTGCCCGAACTCCGGGTCCACAAAACTGCCCTGAGCCTGGATGCGGATGGTGGCCTCGCGAACTTCTTCCAGCGATGTCGCCGAGCCGGACGTGCCACCCGTGGTCGTCTCGGGGGCTTTGGTGGCGGCCGGCGCGGCTGGCTCGGCCGTCGGCTCCGGCGCGGTCTGAGCCACTTCCCCATTGACCTTGATGTCCAGCGTCTGGTTCAATTCGCCGTCCAAATAAAGCTCCACTTTATAGGTACCCGGCGCCCATTGGCCGCTGGGGGTCAGGTCAAATGTGACCACACCGCTGCCGGTATCCAGCTCGGCTTCGTCGAGTCGGGTGTTGGCCGGGGCCGCGCTGCCCACATCAACGGCATACCAGACAGCCTTGACCTTGGTACCATCGGGAGCGTTACCGAGATCGACGATGAGGTAGAACGGTTCGTTCGCCTCGAATGTCGTTGTCGGCTGGCTGCCGGCCTCGTCCCGGGCCAAGGTGGCGTTCTTGATGTTGGCCGTGCTGGCGCTAAATTCGCAGGCAGTCAACATCAACATGACAGACAGCAGCAGGGGGAATAATAGAGACAACGGCCGCTTCATCGATCTTCTCCTTTTTCTATACTGACGACGACAATGGTTCTGTCGGTGGTGCCGTAATGAGGATATTTGATGTGGCCGAAGCTTTTTAATGGAGCCGATTCGCATGAATGAAATACCAATATTACGGCTACCTGACGTAAGTATAATAATGGATTCTGAGTCTGATGTAAACCACTGATTTTAGCATTTCATCATGATTCTTTCGCTCGCAACCGCAGATCGCTCTATCCGTATAGATATGTAAAAGAATCCCAATCGGGAAGGTTGTATCATGAGCAGTCAGGAACGATTACAGATAACCCTGGCCGACCTGGGTGAACCCGAACCGCCGGTGACGCCCGAGCAGAGCCACGAGAAGATGCGCGAAGGGGTGGAGCAGACAGGGCATAAGGTGGCCGAGACGGTCAAGGATGCTACCTCACGGGTAGTCCACAAGATCGCCGACACGACGGCCGATGTCACCAGCCGCAGTGCCGAAGCGGTGCGCGACAAGGTCGGCGAAACCATTCAGGCGCAGTCAAAGGCCACGGCCGACGCGGTAGAAGCTCGCCTGCGCGAGATCGACTGGAAGGGAGAGGCGCAGAAGGGAGCCGAGGGCGGCCTGCGCTGGCTTAGCAAGCGCCTGGAAGAGCTGGCCGAACGGCTGAAGAAAGGGGAAGCCAGCGGGGAAGGCAAACAGTGATCTCCTCGTACAGCGAACAGGATCGACGAGCATCCAATAACAGGCTGTTTGCTAGGCAAATGCACGAACTTCGGTAACATATCCCTCATGAATATCGAACTAAAAGAGTCGGGGGATGTGACCATCGCCACACTGTTCGGCGAACTGGACGGCCGCACCGCCCCCCTGATTCAGGAAAAGCTCCTGTCGCTGCCCAAAACCGGAGGGAAGGTCTTGCTTGATATGAGCGGCGTCGGCTATATCTCCAGCGCGGGGCTGCGCTCGCTGCTCATGCTTTACCGGCAAATGGCCGCCAATGACGGCCGCGTCGCCCTCGTCGGGTTAACCGAAAATATCCGGGATGTTATGTCCGTGACGGGCTTTCTGGAATTTTTCGACGACTACTCAACACTCAAGGATGGGCTGGCGGCGATGCAGTCGGCGCCCAACCCGTCGTCAAACTCCAATCATTAGGCTGCTTTCCGGCGAAGGGTATGCCCTTTCAGGAGGGGTTATTCCTTGAGGAGGGTCACTCCCTCAGGAGGGTTATTCCCTCCCCATCACCCTCGTGTTTTGTCGCAATTTAAGAATGCTGTCGGCCGGGTGGTAACCCTTCCTAAGGCTCATATTGGCATATACCAGCGTGCGCGCCCCCACAATGCAGCCCGGATTTAGCACTGCATTACAGCCAGTCTGCGCGCCATCCCCCAGGATCGCGCCGAACTTGCTCAGTCCCGTATCATACTCACGGTCCTCGATCATCAACCTGATGGTCGGCCGCTTGCCCGTTGCCTCGTCCTTGGCGCTGAGAATGCCCAGATTGCTCAGCTTCGTGCCCGCGCCGAGATTAACATGATGCCCAAGAATGGAGTCGCCCACATAGGCGAAGTGAGGCGCGGCCGCTCCGGGCAGAAACAGGGCGTTCTTGGCCTCGCTGGCATGGCCCAGCGTGCTCCCGGCTAACATAATCACGTTCTCGCGCACGTAGGCCCCGTGCCGCACCACTGCCCCCGCGCCGATATAGGCCGGGCCGATGATGTAGGCTCCCGGCTCCACCACCGCCCCCGCCTCGATGACGATAGGGGCATCGCCCAGCCAGGCGCCGTCCATGACTGTGCCGTCGATGCGGCGGCCGCCTTCGGTCAGCCGGGTCACGTGACGCTTGATCCGCGGCAACGCCTCCCACACATACTCACAACCGTCGAAAAATGCGGCCGTAGCCGGATCGGACAGGTCAAAAAGGGCATCGGGCCTTAAATAGGGATCGGTCATATTGTCGTTCATGGTGGATGATTATAGCGTGTGTGAAGCGGGCCACGCCAAGCGGCCGCCGAACGAGTGTTGCCGGACCCTCCGACATCCCCCCTATCGATAGAGGTCGATCTCTTTCGGCCGCACCAGATCGATCGCCCGGCCGTCGGCGGGTGGCAGACTTAGACCGCGGATGAGCACCGCCGGTTGCCCCTCGGCCGCCTGTCCCATCAGCAGCCCGGCGGCGGCGGCGATCTCATCGGCCACGCCTACATCGGTGTGCTGCAGGCGGTAGCCGTAGCGATCCGCCTCGCCGCGCCGGTCCCACAGCGCGGGCAGCCCGGCCACGCCAATGGCCACGCCGACCGTTCCCAGCCGAAAGGGACGGCCGTGGCTGTCGGTGATAACCACGCCCACGGTCGCACCACGCTCGGTGATAATCAAATCACGGATACGATGAGCCGAAAGATCGGGATCGACGGGCAGCAACAGGACCCGTTCCTCGCCGTCGGGGCCGACGGCGGATCCGTCGGGGCCGACATTGGAGCGATCGATACCGGCGTTGGCGCTGGTGAAGCCCAACCGATGGCGAACGATAATAACCCCCGGCCGCGCCCGCGAAATTTCCTCGCTCTCGCGCAGGATAAGCTCCACCAGGCGCGGGTCTTTGTCGGTCTTCCCGGCCAATTCGAGGGCGCGTTCGCTTGGTTTGACCGTCGCCAGATCGACCAGCCGCCCCTCGGCCTTGCTGATGATCTTCTGGGCTACGGCCAGCACATCCCCGTCCAGCAGGGTCAATCCCGCCCGGTCGAGCGCATCCATCAGCAAGCGGCCAGGTTCGTCGCCTGGTTGAACGTCGGGGATGCCGGGCAGGGCGAAGAGGGAGCAGCGATCGGAGGTCAAGGGACGATGGTCGGGAGCAAAGGTTACTAGTCTTCCGGCAGGCCGGTGATGCGGATGCCCGCGCTGCTGATCTTGTTGCGGATGTTGATCCCCAGCAACACGGCCGTCATCCCTTCGATGACGGCGGCATTGGCCAGCGCGCCGGCATTGATGCCGCGCAATCCGGCGTCACGGCACAGCCCGGCCACCACATCCTTGTCGGCCGCTTTTTCGCCGCAGATGAGCACATCACAGTCGAGGCTATGATCCAGATCGCGCAAATGGGTGGCGGAGATGTTCTGGAAAGCGCCCACTACGGTGACGCCCTCGCCCAGTTGTTGTTGAGCTTCCTCGGCCGCCGACAGTCCGCTCGGCAGTCGCCACACGCGAGCTTTGGGCTGACCCAGCGGGGCGACGACGCTGATGAGCAGCTTGCCCTGTACCGCGTTATGGACATCGGCCAGCGTATTCTCCTGCGCCTCATAGGGCACGGACAGAACGACCAAGTCTGCAGCGGCCGCGGCCGTGGCATTGTCGCTGCCGCTGATCGTGGCGTGGGGCAGCTCGGACTGCATCTCCTCGGCCGCGCGCTCCCCTTTCTCAGCCAGGCGCGAGCCGATGATGATCTCATGCCCGGCGGCCGCCCAGCGGAACCCCAATCCGGAACCTTCCTTGCCGGTTCCGCCCAGAATCGCGATTTTCATGAAGTAACCTCTTGTATCAGGATTGGAAATAGCTGGAATCGTTCAGCGGATAAGGCGGGTTGGTAATCTTCACCCCGCGGTCCTTATCTATCATCATCCCTTAGTCCAGCGCGTTGTACCGCTCCCACACCTTGGCCGCCAGCTCGCGGCTGCGAGCGGTGATGGCCGCCTCGTCCAGCGTCAGCAGTTGGCGGTCGCGCATGAGCACCTTGCCGCCTGCGATAGTCGTCGTCACCATGCTGCTCTCGAAGCCGAAGATAATATGCCAGGGCAGGTTACCCGCGCTCAGCGGCGTGATGGCGTGATAATCGACGAAGATGACATCGGCCGCCGCCCCCACCGCCAATTGCCCCAGCGGCAGATCGGGCCAGAAGACGCGAGCCAGCGCGGCATTGTTATAAATGGCCATCTGGGCTACATCCATGCCATTAGCCCGGCGCGGATCGCGGTGGGCCAATTTATGCAGAAAATAGGTCTCCTTCCACTCACCCCACATGGCGTTGCCCATGCCGTCATTGCCCAGGCAGACCGGGATGCCCAGCCGCATCATGCTTTCGATGGGAGCCGCGCCGACGGCGTTGTTCATATTGCTGCGCGGCTGGTGGGTGACCCATGTGCCTGTTTCACGCAGCAGATCCATCTCGCGGCCGTCGATATGGACGCAATGAGCCACGATGCTTTTTGGCCCCAGGATACCCGCGGCCGCCAGCCGATCGACCACCCGCAGGCCATACTTCTCGCGCGAGTCATACTCATCCGCCTCGTGCTCGGCCACATGGATGTGAAAGCCGGTGTCCAGCCCTTCGGCCGCGGCCACGCATTTCCGCAGCGTCTCGTCGCTCAGCGACAGCGAGGCGTGGAGGCCAAAGGTCGCAGCCAGCCGATCGCTATTGCGCTCCTTCACACTATGCAGAAAGCGCACGTTCTCGCTGATGCCCTTCTGCACGCCGTCCTCGCCGTTGCGATCGGTCACTTCGTAGCAAAGCACCGCGCGCACTCCTGCCGTCTCCACCGCGTCGGCGATCTGGTCGAGCGAGCTGTCGATGGCGTTGGGGCTGGCGTGATGGTCGATGAGCGTTGTCGTGCCGTGCTTGACGGCATCCACCAGACTGACAAGGGCACTGTACTCCACATCCACATCGAGCAAGGCACGGTCGAGTCGCCACCAGAGCCGCTCCAGAATGTCGGGGAAGTCTTTGGGCGCGGGGCCGGGAATGCCCATGCCGCGGGCAAACGCGCCGTAAAAATGGGTGTGGGCACAGATATTTCCGGGCATCACCAGTTGCCCGCGCGCGTCCATTTGCTCGGCATCGGGGTACTTGGCCCGGAGGCTTGCGGACGGGCCAATATCGAGGATGCGGCCGTCGCGAAGCATCAGGGCGCTATCCTCCAGAATATCGTTTGGGGAACTCCAGGTTATCAGGCGGCCGTTGTGGATTAGCAGGTCAGTCATGGAACTATTTTAACGGCCTCTGCCAAAGACGCCAATTCCCGGACAGGTTTGAAACCTCCTCCGCACCAACTCCCGGCTCACTCGTAGGCAAGTCGTTGGTATCCGCCGGATGCAAAATTCGCCTGGTTTTTATATAATTCCCTTGACGCTAACGTTGTTCCAACAAATTTGGGTAAGAATGAACGGAATAGCTTCGTCTACAAGCTGTAGATATGCAATATGAACTCTGAAGGAGATTATTTATAATGGCAAAGCCAGTTGAAGTTACCGACGCCACCTTCCAGAAAGAAGTGCTGGAGTCTAATGTCCCCGTCCTGGTGGACTTTTGGGCCGACTGGTGCGGCCCGTGCCGCTTTATCGCTCCGTTTGTGAAGGAAATTGCGGCCGAGCAGGAAGGCGTCCTGAAAGTCGCCAAGGTCGATGTGGATGATAACCCGGCCGTTCCGGGGCGTTATGCCATCGTAGGTATTCCGACTCTGATGCTGTTCAAGGGTGGACAGGTCGTGGAGCGCATCGTCGGCGCACAGCCGAAGGAGCGAATCCTGGCCCAGGTATTGCCCCATCTCGAGAAGGCCGCGGCCTAATCGAGCCAACCCGAAAAACAAGAGCGTCGCCTGATAGCGACGCTCTTTTAATTTCAATTCACGAACGCAGGACGGGAGTTACTCCGTCGGGGATTTTTCAGCCGGGGGCTGTTCGTCCTTATCGGCGGGAGAGAACTGGTTGGCGAGCTTCTCCAATTCAGTGCTCAGCCAGCGAAGACCGCCGACCACACCTTCCTGCGTCTTGCGGGCGAATTCGCCGGCCTCGACGCGCTCCTTGACCCCCGCAGCCTCGTCCTTCACGCGAGTTGCGGTCGGGCTATCCTTGGCCTGGTTGAAAGCCTTCTCAACCTCATCGGCGAAACTTTTCATGCCGGCGCGAACCTCTGTCTCCACGCGACGGGCATCATCGCTGGTGAAGAAGCCTTCCAGCGTGTCGGCAAACTGGCGGCCGAGTTTCTTGAATTCATCCACGATTTCGGAGGCGTGTTCAGCCTTCGCGCCGCCCGCGTCCTCATCAACCGGGATATCGATCTTGATCCGCTCTTCATCCTTCAACTGATCAACTTTTGCTTTTTCGTCATTCATGGCCAAACGCTCCTTGATCGTTCGCGTTCCAATTATTTATTCGCGATCGGTAATTCGGCCAAACGGCCGGGGTTTTCTGTTAATCAATACGCAGGCAATGCCACGTCGGTTGCATGATCGATCCGTCACGCCTTCTTTCGGCCGATAAGCAATACCTCGCGCAGCCGGAAAGTTGTAACGCCGGTGTCGGTCTGCGGATCCAAAAACTCGGCCGCGATGGCCGGTGCTCGTGTGAGCATGACCCGCAACTGTGTTCGCGTTTCCGCGGTGTGGCGGGCTGACCAGGTCTCGAAGGTTAGACGCTTATCCATTGTCTCGTGCGCCTCCACCGCCAGCCCGCCGGCTTGCAGCAAGTCGATCCATTCCTCGTCGCTGAGGCAGCGAATATGACTGGAATCGCGCAATTTTTCGAAGGCGTTGACATATGCCCCGGCCTCGCGTTGCCGATCAGCCTTCTTGCCGCGCAGACGGCTGCCGGGCACGATATTGTCGACGATCGCCAGCAAGCCACTTGGCCGCAGCACCCGCACCGCCTCGGCGATGAAGCGGCCGATGTCGGCAAAGTGATGCGGGGCAATGCGGCAGGTGACGAGATCAAAAGCGGCATCATCGAACGGAATGTCGTCCACGTCACCGGCTGTGAATGTGATGTTGGTCAGGCCGCGCTCCGCCGCTGAATGTGCCGCCAGGCGCAACATGGCCGGCGTCAGATCAAGACCAACAACGGTCGAGACGTGCGGGGCAAAGGCCATCGCCGTATGGCCCGTGCCCGTGGCCACATCGAGGACGCACCAATGAGCTTCCGGCACGACCCGTTGCACCAGCCGCGCCAGGCTCGGCCCACCGGCATGGGTCGGACTATTGACATAAGCAGTGGCGTTCGCGCCAAACTGTTCCTGCACCAGCCGTTTGTTCATGTTGAACCTCAGTCCGAAGTATAGCGGCACGCCGCAAAACGAAAAACCGCGCCCTCTCGGACGCGGCTTTTCTCGGTTAGCCGTTCGCTGGTACCTGTACAACTCGTGTTTTTCCAATCAATTACCTCTTGCTCGCTCGGCTCTCAGCGATGCGGCTTGGCGCTGGCGCTCATAGGCGCGGGCATCCGGTGGGTATTGCCGGGCATGGCCGGGCGTGGGTGAGTGCGTCCGGTGGGGCCGCGCTGCGTCGTCACCGGCAAAGAATCATCCTCACCATACGTCTTTCGAGGCTCGCGTATCGGCGCATCCTGTGGCATCGGCAAGTCGGTCCGAACACGCCGGTCGGGTTGCGGCCGTCGTTCGGGTTGGGAATCTCCAGCCTGGCTGAAGAGATGCTCCCCGGCAACCGAGAACGCGCCGATGAACAGGATGCGCGTCAGCAGGACGAGAGCGGCCACAAACACCGGCACCAGTTTGAGCAACGTCTCGCGGCCGAGCACCTCATTGCCGAAGTCGTGGCTTAGTAGTGTCAGTGACACCGCCCACCAGGTCGTGACGGCGTTCATCGTCGCGCCCAGCAGCCACGCCCCCATCAGAAACCAGACGGCTCGAGGTTCGTCGGCTCCGCGCTCCGGGGTGAAGATGCGGGCCAGTCCGGCAAAATCGATGGCGCAAAAGGCGATGGCCAGGATTGTCGCCCATGTCACGCTCAGGAACTCCTTGCTGCCAAGGATGCTATCCAGAGCATAGCGAGTCGTATCGAAATTGAATATCTCAAATGAGACTAGCGCCACCGCCAGAATGATGCCGATCACCAACTTGCGCGATGGGCTGCCGATTTGAATATCCACCGGCTGCGCGTCGCTAAACCGATCAAAAAAATTTGATTGCTGCATCGCCGTATCTCCTCTTTTGTTTGCAGATGCGATTAGGGCTCTTCACTTTCGCTCCCCACCGAAAAAAGGAGAGGGGCCGGCAAACTCTCACTTACCGGCCCCATACTAGAGGGGTAGTGGTGGAAGGGAAGAGGTTGTGTCTGTCCTATCTACATATTAGCACAGATGTTCTATTAGTCAATCCCCTTGGGATATACTGGCGATAAGTGAGGGATATCATGGCGATACGGGACGTCTATATCCAGGCTGCGGCCTGCCCTGGCCTACCGAGGCACATTGCCCTCACGGAGGATTATCGAACAAAAAAAGAGGGCCTCAGCTTGCGTGATGCCCTCCCTGTAATTGTTTCCTGATTAGTTGGAATTAGGCTTGATGATAGCCGAGTAATCCCCTGGCTCGACGCCCGGTCCGTAGCGATACACGTTAGGCCAGGGGATGTAGTTGCTGACGAAATTACGTTCGTCGATGAGTTGTCCGTTGGCATTGAAGACGCGCCGGGCAACGATAACCCGCGCGCCCTCGGCCGCCCAGTCGTACTGCTCGGCCGTACCCTCGGCGACCGTCTCGTCATATTCCCAGACATCATCGGCCGGTGGAGGCACAATGTTTTCAAAGACCGGCTCGTCCTTTTCCACCCGCCGCCCCATGCTGGTGCTGTAGAACTTGAAGGTCAGCGATTCGTTCGCCTCGTTATAGTAGTTCTCGATCAGCAGATGGTAAGGCGTGTTATTGATGAACCGGAAGTCCACCAGTGGCGTGAAGACTGTCGCATCCATGCCCGGCCCCTCGCCATCGTTATAGTAACCGACCATGTAGCCGTGCTCCCAGCGCTCGACAATGGGGAACCCGGCCCAGAAGGCGGTCTGATAGAGGGTCGTGCTGACCTGGCACACCCCGCCGCCGACGCCTTCGATGGTGCGGCCGCCGATGATGATAAGCCCGACCTCGTAGCCGTCGGTCTCGCTGATGGAGCCGAGATAGCGGTTGAAGGAGAACTCCTCGCCCGGGGCGATGACAATGCCGTAGAAGTTGGCCGCTGAGCGGGCGATGTTATGCTTGCGGGCGTCGGATGAGCCGTAAAACCAGGTCGTGGTCTCGGTGATCAACTCGGTGATGCCCAGGTCGACCGCCGTCGCACCCGAATGAGCCAAGGGCACGATATCCTTCACGATGAGCGGCACGGCGTGGTTATCGGTGTTGATCTGGGCAACGAAGCCCTCCAGCGTCGCTTCCACATCCAGCTCGCGGCCGTTGATATGGGGCGAGACCAGCACCAGCTCGCGCGTGTCGTCATTGAAATAATAGCGGGCGTTAACCGGCTGGCGGTAGATCTGCGTGCCGAACTGGGACAGCCAGTTGCGAGCGGCGTTCTCGTCCACCTGCACCCGATTTTCTACACGGCTATCGTCGCTCCGCACCTGCTCCACACGAATCCACTTGGCCAGCTCTTCGCGCGGCAGGGTGACGCCGGTCAGATCGAGATCGTCCAGCGGCTCCTGAAAATAGAAAGTGATCGGCGCAGCCAGCGTCCGCTGCAAACGGGCCGACGTCTCCGGATCGTCATAGGAAGTCGGGTAGATATTATGAGTCAGCAGTTCCACGCGGGCATCGGCAAACGTCCGGATCGGCTTGACCAACTGCGCGCGCAGGTAGTCGCGGTCGATGGTGCGGCCGATCTGCGCCGGAGCGTAGGTCGGGATGCCGTTCTCATCGACGCCCCAGGCAGCGCTGCGGGCTTCGCGTTCGATCTCCGGAGAGAAGGTCGCCAGCGCTCGGTCAAGCCGCGCTTCGTCGAAGATGACGATCGGTGAGACGGCGCGGCCGTAATACCAGCTCTGGAAAGCATCCTGCAACCGACGGAAGGGACCGCCCGTGCGGCCGATGTCGAATGCCTCGCGAGCGGTCGCCTCGGCATCGACCAGGATACCCAATTGGGCCGGCGTGAAGGTCCAATCCCGGCCCGTGCCCGGCTCGGCCAGCGTTATCATCCCCGAATTGGAATAAGAGGATGCGTCGCTCAGGGCGGCCGCGGCCGCTTCGGGGGACAAGCCGCCGACATCGACACCCAGGACTGTGACTCCGGGGTAGATGCGGCCGCTATGGTCGGCGCGATAGAGCGTCATGACCGCTCCGAACAGCAGCGCGATCACGGCCATGGTGATCAGCGGCGGGATGAGAAAAAAGCCCAGTTTGCGGCTCAGGCCGTTATCGGTTTGAGGGCGAGGCGAAATAACCTGCATATCATTCAATCCACAAGACTCGGCTTATGGCCGAATCGAACTCGCTGGATTCTAGCATCCAAACCGTGACGGGTGAAGAAATACTCAGGCAGAGCTTATACCGCCGGGCGCGTGGCCCACACCAGCTCATACTCCAATTGCCAGGGCTGGGTGCGGATATCGCTCAAACCCATACCGGCCAGCAGCTCCTCAAACGCCTCGCGGGCGGGGGCGCGACCGAGAAAAAAGGGGCTGTCCGGCCCTTGTCGCCGGGAGACGAGCAGATGGCCGCCCGGCATGAGGACGCGAACCATCTCGCGCAGTGCGGCCGTGTCGTCGGGCAGAAACTCGAGCGCCTCCAGGCAAGTGACGGCGGCGAAGGTGTTGTCGGCGAAAGGCAGCTTTGTGGCCGTCTGCCGGACGAGCGCGACCCGGTGGCCGAACGGCTCCAGCTTGGCGCGAGCCAGGTCCAGCATCCCGGCTGAGGCATCCAGCCCCACGATGCGGCCGTCGAACTCCGGCTCCTGAAGCAAAAAGAAGGGCAACCGACCGGTGCCGGTGGCCACGTCGAGGACCAGCGGCGATGACCATGATTTCAGCCGGCGGCGCAGCGGCCAGGTGACGAAGGCGCTTTCCGTGTCGGGATCGAACTGTTTGATCGCGTCGTATCGCTTGGCCACCAGATCGTAGAGCCAAACAACGACCCGTCGCCCCAGAAACACCCCCTCGGTGCGAATCAGCAACCAGTGGAGCAACCACGCCAGCCCGGCAAGGGCTAACACCACCAGCAGGAAAGCCGCGACTTGAGCCATGGAGAGAAGGTAACCCAACGGGTCAAAGATGCAAGGGAACGCGCCGTCGGTCTACCTAGGCTCCACGCTGTTGCGTCGTCTGTCCAGCCGGCGACGGATGTCCAGAAAATACTGTTTAATCGGCGCAAGACGAAGAACCAGCAGGCCACCAATCATCCCGGCAAACAGCAACGGCTGGGCATAGGCGTTCTTGACCAGCCAGATGTAATGGACGACGGCCAGCGCAGCGATGAGATAGACGAGCTTATGGAGCGTCTTCCAGCGTTTGCCCATCCGGCGTTGGGCACCTTTGGTGGAGGTGATTGCCAGGGGGATGAGCAGCAGGAAGGCGATAAATCCAACGACGGCGTAGCGACGCAGGATGATCTCCTCGATGACGAGGCGCATCATGAAGCCGTAATCAAGCCCGACGAAGATCGCCAGATGCAGGCAGACGTACATGAAGGTATAGAGACCCAACGGCCGCCGCGCGACGGCCGCCTGTTTCCAGCCCAGAATGAATCCCGCCGGGGTGCAGGCCAGTGTCAGTGTCAGCATGACGATGGCCGCCTTGCCCGTGCGCAGGATCATGGCCCGGATAGGCTCCGGGCCGAGCAAGCCGAACCAGAAATCGAAGAGGAGCCAGGCCAAGGGAAAGAGACCGACGACGTGATAGCCCAATCGCCAAAAGCGGCGTCTGGTTTCCGACGAAAGGCCGGTGCGGCGTATCGCCGGGTGCGTGACCTCGGCCGGGCCGATTTGTTCGCTCATGACACGCTTCCCTAGAAGTTCTCCGCCAGGTCCATCCCCGTGTACAGGCTCGCCACCTGCTCGCCATAGCCGTTGAACAGGAGCGTCGGCCGCCGCCCCGCGTCCCCGATGCGTCGTTCGGAGGCTTGCGTCCAGCGCGGATGGTTCACATTGGGGTTGACGTTGGCGAAGAAGCCGTATTCCCGGGGAGAGGCGATCATCCACAACGATTGCGGCATCTCCTCGACCAGTTCGATCTTGACGATCGATTTGATGCTCTTGAAGCCGTATTTCCAGGGGACAACCAGGCGAATGGGCGCGCCGTTTTGAGGCAGCAGCGTCTCCCCATACAGGCCGGTGGACAACAGCGTCAAATCGTTCATGGCCTCATCCAGCCGCAAGCCCTCGACGTAGGGCCATTCGAAGAAAGGGCTGCTTTGGCCGGGCATGTTCTGCGGGTCGTAGATCGTCTCGAAGCGAACATATCGGGCGTTGGAGGTCGGCTCGACGGCCTTCAGCAGCGCCGCCAGCGGGAAGCCCTGCCAGGGGATGACCATCGACCAACCTTCGACGCAACGCAGCCGGTAGATGCGCTCCTCCTGATCGAAATCGGACAGCAGGCTCTCGATGGAGAAGATGCCCGGTTTGGCGACCAGCCCCGATACCTCCACCTGCCACGGCGCGATGGGAAAATCCCGCGCCTTTTCGGCGACATCCTGCTTGGAAGTGGTGAACTCGTAGAAATTATTGTAGTTGGTGATGGAATCGAAATCGGTCAGCCAATCGCCCAACTCGTCGGTCTGACCGGGGATGACGGTCACTTCGGCCGCCTCCGGCCCGGGGGTCGGGCGAGAGACGCTGCTCGAGCCGCTCAAATTGGTCCTGGGGGCGCATGCGGCCAGAACGGCCGCGCCGACGGCCGCCGCAGCCCCGACCATGAAAGTCCGGCGCGAAATATACAAGTCTTCGGGGGTGATCTCCGATGAGGGGATTTCGTTGCTGTTACGTTTCTTGATGAGCATAGTCGCCTGTCTCCTTGTCGGGCTTCGTGGCGCGACGAAATGCTGCTTTTATGAAAGCCTCTCTTCGTCGCCGCGCGATACCGAGATGGTCGTGTCGATTGGAGCGAAGACGGTTATCGATAGGTTGTTGCTATTATTGACCGACTATCCGTCCTTTTCTTTACCTTCAGCCACCATCTTCAGAAAATATTCATGAAAACGGGCGTCATCGGTGAGTTCGGGATGGAAAGATGTGACCAGCCAGTGGCCCTCGCGGGCGGCAACCGGCGTGCCGTCGGCCAATTGGGCCAGCACGCAGGCGTCGCCGCGCGCGTCCATCAGGCGCGGCCCACGAATGAAGACAGCCGGAAATGGCCGGGCTGACTCGCCCAGCGCCTCGACCCCGATGGGGGTGATGAAACTGTCCACCTGACGACCGAAGGCATTGCGCTCCACATCGATATCCATGACGCCCAGCAACGGCTGGTCGCGACCGGCGGCGGCGCTGATGCGCTTGGCCATGAAGATCATCCCGGCGCACGTGCCCCAGACTGGTTTTTCGGCCGCGAACCGGCGCAGGGCGTCGGTCATGTGATAGGTCTCGGCCAGTTTGCCGATGGTGGTGCTCTCCCCA
>JAGOZU010000174.1 GCA_018058545.1 Promineifilum sp.
ACATGGCCCGGGCAAAGACAAGGTGAAGGCTATCGACGACCAGGAGAACGGCGAACAAAGACGAAATGGTAGCGGTCGAGGCCGTCCTGCCGGAGGGATGCATAGTCATAATGCCGCCGTAAAAAAATAACTACCTGACTATGCGAATTGAATCGCCGACGATGACTGTCCCCGGCTTTAACACCCGTGCATACGCTCGCGCCCACCCCGGGTTCGATTGCCATGAGATACGATCGATATTCTGGTCAATGAACGAATCGCGAATGGTCCGGCATGGCGTCGTGTATTTGGTGATTTCAAGCTCCACGGATTGACCAGCTTGCAACCTCAGCCCCGGGATCACTAACGACCAGTCTAGCCCGGCAATCGTGATGTTCTCCCCTGTTGAACCGGGGAAAATTGGGTGGCCCTCGATCTGCAGCGCACGGATCAATTCGAGCGAGAACAGGCAAATAGCTTTATCTGGTCCGCCATGATTGACCTTGTTATTGTGATCGTCAATCGTGATCCCCAGCATATTGATCTCGGCCGCACGAAGAGGCAGCTTGGGAACACCGCCACTGGAGGCATTAATTTGGAAAACCTGGGGAAATTCGAAAGGGTTTTCGAGCATATGTTAAATCCAAATACGAGAACTATCCAATGATCTATGTACCTATCACAGGTACATCCATAGAATCCACATCATAAACAAACGCCTAGTCTATTGCCAAGGGGGAAGTGTAGCCGGGGGTGTAAAGCAGGTCAAAACGTTTGCACGAAGTCGTAACGCATTGTGTCAGAGATTCCTGAGAACAACGCTATTTCCCATGAGCCACTCAGCTTGCCCCCATATAATCACGCCTGTGAGTTCATTATTGCGCAAAGGCTGTCTGAATCTGCTAATCGTCTTCGCGGTACTCGTCGCCGTGCCGCTGGCATGGCGTACGGCCGTCAAGGTGTATTTCAACGGGTCCATCTATAACCCAACGGAGGTAATGGAGAAGCCGGTAGCGCTGGTTTTTGGCGCGGCCGTGTATGGAAACGGCCGACTAAGCCCCGTCTTGCGCGATCGGGTTGACACGGCTGTAGCTCTCTATCATGCCGGAGCGGTCGAACATATTCTCATGAGTGGGGACAACCGCGCAGCTGATTACGATGAGCCGGGAGCGATGATGGACTACGCTATCGAGAACGGCGTCGACCCTGGCGACATCACCGTCGACCGCGCCGGCCATCGAACCTACGATACCTGCTATCGAGCCAAACGTGTATTCAACATCAGCGATGCAGTACTAGTGACTCAGGCATTCCACCTGCCCCGCGCGCTCCTGACCTGCGAAGGATTGGGGATTGACGCGGTGGGGGCCATCGCCGATCGCCGCAATTATCGTGGCGCCACCTGGTACGAGTTACGGGAAACCGGGGCGACTCTTGTGGCAGCCTGGGATTTGGCGCGGAACGAACCGCCGCCGGTTTGGGGGACGGTCGAAGAGAGCAATATTCTTCGACCCGCGCAACTCGCCGGGGGCAACTAGCTTCTTGCACTCAGCACTTCGAGCAAGGCATCGGCCGCCGCCATCCCGGACAGCGCCGCGCCTTCCACTCGTGGGCCATCAAACGCATCTCCGGCCAATATAAGTGGGACAGCGGTTTGCACGGCCAGGTATCTCGCCGGATACACGCTTAAGGGAATCGCATAAGGCCAGCGTTTGATCGCGACAGGTCGAAACCTGGCATCCCTTGGCGATAATGATTCCAGTTCGGCCGCCATCCATGCCATCACATCCTCGTCAGTCGCTGCCCACCATATCGCGCTGGCTATCGGGTCGGCATGAACGGTTAGAATCCGCTCGGTTAACGCTAACCCCTTGCGCCGGTTGTCGGCCACCCAGGCGATCGGCCGACCCGGACGCTGGAGCGCCCCCGGTTCAGGAAGTTCTAAGTCGCCATCAACGGCAAAGATACCGCAAAGACACGCGCCATACTGAATCGACGCCAGGGCTTCGCGCGTCGCATCGGGCATTTCAATCCCGCCGGCATTCAGGATACCAAGCGACTGTGGCACAGGTAGGGTTAGAATCAGCGAGCGAGCACAGAATCGTTCGCCATTGGCAGTCATCACGCACCACCCATCGCTATAGGCTGTGACTACACGCAATTCAGTGGCAAAGCGGATGGGGAGACCCCTCGATATACGACCAGCCAGGGTAGCAAACCCTCCGTCAGCTATATAGCGCGGGTAGCCATCCAATCGGTCACCCAACAGGGAGTCATTAGACCAACCACGAGACCACTCAAACACCCAACCGGCAGCCAACCATTGCTCAACAATCGCGCCGATCTCGGCCGTGCGGACGGTGAAAAATTGAGCACCGGTGTCGGCTCGATCGGAGCCGGAGTGCCATGTCGCCAGTCGCCCGCCCGCAACAGGCTCCCGCTCGATAATGTTGACATGTAGACCGGTATGCGCCAGCCGTCGCCCGGCCATCAGACCCGACAACCCTGCCCCAACGATCACGACGTCATATCGCCCGGCAACCGCGTTCATCTGGAATTACGATGACGAACAACAAACACCGCCAACACAAGTCCAAGCAGTAGAGCGAAGCCAATGAACAACCAGGACAGAACTGACTCTCCTACTCCTGGCCGGGTCGAACCGTCGCCTGGTCCGGAACCATCCGCGTCATTTTCCCCGGAAGCTGCTGTCGGAGTCGCCGTTGGCGAGGGGACAGACGTAGGGGTCATGGTGGCCGTCGGTGAGGGCGTCGGCGTCTCCGAGGGGATGGGTGTGGCTGTTGGTGTTGCCGTCCAGGCTACCTGAGTCGCCAACTCCGCTTCGGCCGTGGCTTGCTCGGCAGGACTGATCGTAATCCTCTCCATCGGCGTTGGGGTTGCTGTAGCCAAAATAGCCATCTGAGGATCAATAGGTTCGATAGCTTGCACGTCAACCGGCTCATCCGTCTTCTCGACGATGAACACGGGTGGGCCACCGATATCACAGGCGGGCATACAGCGCGCGCCATGTAACTGGATGCGATAGTAACCCTCATCAGCTTCGACCGAACGCTCCTGCCCCATTGCGGATACGAGAATCGCTTCGTCGGCCAAGGCCGGGACGCGAACAATTAAATCGCTGGATTGCCGCGCCCAGAGGATTCGGGTGACACCTTCCGGTCGTTGGAAAGCGAAGGCGTAAAAATCACCCTCTTTCTGGCGGCCGACGGGAAAGGTGAACCCACTCAAATACTTAATAGTTGTCCGATAGGCATAGTAAGCCGGGCGACGACTGCCGTCGGGTCGCAGAATGCCGAACGATTCGCCACCCTCCGGCAACAGAATATCGAGCAGCTTGTAGATGCCAATGCTGGCGCTGTCAGCTCCAAAGCCCAGGGCATGGGCCTGAATGATGTACCAGGCCTGCTGCTCCAGATCGACCTGAAAATTTGGCCGTTCGACTGGCCATAACGGATCGAGGTTGGGTGAAGCGTTAGTCTCGTTAATCCAGATAGGCTTGTCCAGACCGTATCGCTCCTGGATGGCGCGCGTCTCCTGGACCAGTTCCTCGAC
>JAGOZU010000175.1 GCA_018058545.1 Promineifilum sp.
CCTTGGTGTTGGCCATGATGATGCTGTTGGCCGCTTCGCCAAAGGTGTGGCGCAGAGCCATGACCTCGGCTGAGGCGCTGCCGCCGCGAGCGGGCGTGTAGGTCTCGTGGGACATGAAGACGGTCTGCGGGGCGATGGCGTGACGGTTCAAGCCAAAGCGTCGCTCGGCGGCGGTGACGAGGCTGTTCATCACCATGCCGATGTGGGACACATCCAGCCGCGTGCCGTGGAAGGCGCTGTTGTTCGTCTCGCTGCTCAGCAGCTCGACGATGCCGCGCATGCCGCGCTCGCGGACGGCGTCTTCGCTCTCGACAACCAGAGCGCAGGCGCCCATGCCCATGATCGTGCCGTGCCGCCGTTTGTCGAAGGGCAGGGCGGCTTCGGCCACCTGATCCTTCGTCGTTACCGCGCCAACCGCCAGGAATCCCGCGCCGACCCATTCCATCAAATTGTCGCCGGTTACATTATCGGCGCCGATGACGACGACGCGACGGCAGCGGCCGCTGTGGATCCAGTCCTCGGCGATGGCGATGCCCTGAGCGGTGCTGGCGCAGGCGGCGTTCACTTGTGTGTTGGGGCCGCGCGCGCCGATGTATTGGGCGAATTGGCTATGACCCATGGCCAGGATGCGGAACAGGAACCGGCGATCGAACGTATAGGGTTCGCGCTCCAACTGGTCGCGCAACTCGTCGATGCGCCGGTTGATCTCGTTTTGAGCCGCCAGATCGGATGCGTAGTTGCGCAGATCCTCCAGCATTTCCAATTGCTGGATGCGATTGGTGTAGGTGTAATACCGCTTGAACTCATCGGCGAAGCGGTCGCCGCCGGGGAAGGCGCTGGCAAAAATCACGCCGGTGTCGTCGCGCAGGGCTTCGGGCAGCATCCAGCGTTCGGGCAGATACTTGCCGGTGCTGGTGCGCTTGTAGGTCTGCACCAGCGGAATGCCTGCCTCGCGCAGGGCGTCGATTCCCGCGGCCATCGCCAGTTGGGTGGTGATGTCGAGGGCCTCGATCAAATCGTTCGGCACGCCGTATTCCTCGGCCAGATCGAACGATCCGGGACGGCCGGCCAGCTTGATGACCTCGGTCGGGTCGCCGATCGTTTCGAAGCGGCCGCTGCCGTCCTCTCCCTTGACCAGCCGGGTAATACGCTTGTTGACGATCAGGTTGCGGAAGCGTTCCGGGATCAGATCGACGAACTGCTCGCCGCGCAGGATGCGCATGGCGTTGTCGGGATCCATGACCGGTTTGTTGGCTCCGGGCAGGCCCAGGCCGGTGCCGCTGATGACGATCGAACCGAGAGGTGTCTCGTTGCGATCGTAGACATGCCGGCCGTTGGCCTGACTGGATGCTTGCAAGGATTGGGCTACAAGCTGAGCCAGGGCGTCGAGAGACGGCACGACGGGCGTCGTGGCAGGCACTGAGGGTTGTGTGTTGTCGTTCATAGCACTCTTGTTTTCCGGCAATGCAATCGTAGGTGCCGGAGCAGTTAACTCAATAGGTACCGGCCGGGCTTCTACTTCCGGTCGCGGCTGGTTGGCGGCTTCCTCGGCCCCGAATCCGGCCGCGTAAAGCCCGCACAACGCCTGATTGAACGTCGGCAATTCGCCGCCCTTGGGATGGTTGGTCATGAGGGCGACTACATCCTCGCGGTTGCCGAAGACGTCCTTGACGAAACCGCGCAGGGCGCGCTTCGGGCCGACCTCAACGAAGAGGCGGACGCCCGAGTTGTGCATTGTTTGGAGACCCTTCACCCATTGCACCGGAGAGGCGATCTGCTTTTCCAGCAAATCCTTGATCTCATTCTCGCTTGCCGGATAAAAACCACCGGTGACGTTGGCGACAAGGGGCAGTCGTGGCGGAGCGATGTGCATCCGGTCGAGCATCTTGCGCAATGGCGTGCTGGCCGGGGCTACAATGCGAGTGTGGAAGGCGTGGCTGACCGGCAGTTGCATGGCCTGGTAGCCGCGTTCCTGGAAGAGCTTGATGGCCGCTTCAACGGCCAGGCTCTCGCCGCCGATGACGGCCTGGCTGGTGCTGTTGATGTTGGCCGGGACAACGTACCCGTCGATCTCCTTGAGGGTCGCCTCGACGACCTCGAAAGGAGCCAGCACGGCAGCCATCCAGCCATTGTCGTCTACCTTCACCTTGGACATCTCGCGGCCGCGTCCGGCGGCCGCTTCCAGCGCCTCGGCGAAGGGCAGGACGCCCGCCGCTACCAGGGCGCCGTATTCGCCCAGCGAGTGCCCCATGACCATATCCGGTTCAAAGCCGTAATCAGCCAGCAGGCGGCGGATGGCTTCATCGAGGGTTAGCATGGCCGGTTGAGTGATCTCCGTCTGCATCAGATCGAAGTTGGCCTGGCTGACGGCGGCCTTGTCGGCGGTATCGACGAATAAATAGGAGGTCAGCGGCTTGCCCAGGATGGGCTGCATGATAGCATCAGCCTCGTCGAGGGTGGCCTGCACCGTGGGTGACACGGCGGCCAGGTCGCGACCCATATTGACGTATTGGCTACCCTGGCCGGGGAAGAGGAAGGCCAGCTTGCCCGGCTTGGGGCCACGGCCGCGGAAGATACCTTGGGCTTCCATCGCTTTCCAGGCCTGGGTTGTGTCGAAGCCCATTACCTTGCGCGCTTTTTGCAGCCGGTCGAGCAGTTCTTCATGATCGCCGAAGTCGATGACGAGCCGCTCTTTGGCGCGGATATCGACCGGCCGGGGCAACGCAAGTGGCGGTGTCCAGCCCGCTTCGACGCGAAGGAGCAGTTCGTCGAGTTTGTTCTTCAACTCATCGGGCGAGTTGGCTCCCAACGCCATAATGCCGCGGACGGGAGCGATGGGTTCGGGGTTTCCCGCCGGCTTGACCGCATTGATGCCGCTCTGTTCCCCTGCCGTGGTGCCGACTGACGCGACTGCGAATTGCCGCGGCCGTTGGGTCAGCATCCCCGGCACATGCTCCTCGAGCACCAGATGGAAGTTCGTCCCGCCGAAGCCGTAGGCGCTGACGCCGGCGCGACGCGGTGTTCCGTTGCTCTTTGTCCACTCTCGCGCGTCGTGGAGCGGATAGAAAGGTGTGGTCGTGAAATCGATGTTGGGGTTGGTGGGGTTGGCGTGGAGGGTGGGCGGCAATATCTTGTGATGGAGGGCCATGGCGGCTTTCATCAGGCCGGCCGCGCCCGCCCCCGCCTTCAGGTGACCGATGTTGCTCTTGGCCGAGCCGAGACCGATGCTGCCGCGAGCCGCGCCGCTGAACATTTGAGCAAGGCTCTCGACTTCAACGACGTCGCCGACGCGGGTGCTGGTGCCGTGGGCTTCAACGAGAGTGGCCGTGGCCGGATCAAGCCCGGCGGCTTCCCAGGCGCGCTGCACGGCGAGCTGCTGGCCGATGGGGTTCGGCGCGGTGATGCCCTTGCCCTTGCCGTCGCTGCTGCCGGCCACGCCGCGGATGACGGCGTAGATCTTGTCGCCGGCACGCTCGGCATCGGACAGACGCTTCAGGAGGAACGCACCCGCCCCTTCGCCCATGACAAAGC
>JAGOZU010000102.1 GCA_018058545.1 Promineifilum sp.
CCCACCCCCACCCCCGAAGTCACCGTGGCGGAGGGGGAAGTGGTGTTTGAGACGACTCTGGGGGCGGAAGTGATACGCGCCGCCGTGCCGGAGCAGGTGCTGCCGATATTGGCAGCGGGGGGAACCGAGCGCGGGCAAGTGGAGGAAGTGGACAAGGCAGTGTGGAGTGTCAAAGAAGATGCCATATATTTGGGCAAGGTTCCGGTGTTTCTGAGAAGTGGAGAAGGCTGGCGCTATTACGAACAGGTTGTATATGAGGAGAACTACATCAACTTGGGCCCAGCCTTGATTTTGCCAGATGTAAAATCGTTTGAAAACCCAGAATTGACTGAATGGCCACCTGCAGGAGTCTTTGTTCAAAACCATTCAGGCTTTGATACTATTGATACTGCGGGTCAATTGGCTGGGGGAGAAATTTCTGAGGTAGTTTTATTGCGTGGTGGCAGCACCATTGAGACGCAACTGGCTTACCTGGAGTTTAAATATAAAAACCCGAATACAGGCCGGATAACCTCTTTTTGGACAACTCAGCATGGTTCTATCTGGGTTGATAATGCAGAAAGGTCTTTTTCCAGCTTATTGGGTACAAGAGGCGCTGTTGTTGTTAGCATCCTTACATCGAGGAAATCTTATCCCGAACTTAGATATAAAATGCTAGGAACAGAGTTAGGAGATATTGATATTGAAACACTTCTCTCTACTATTCTTCAGGGGGGAGTATTGCCAAGCACTGATGCATATATAAGTGCAGCAGTGAATCGCTACTAGCGAATCCATTTTAAATTAAAGGAAGTTGCTTTTTCTGATGAAATTGGTAGATGTGTGAATGTGCTAGAGTTAGTTTTTTTACTTGCTTCTTTACACTAGACGTTTCGGTGTACTAGTATGGTTCTATGACTGATACCGCCAAGGGATATGTAAGGTATGGGGTGCTTGGATTGCTAGCAGTGGTGGTGTTTGGGGCATCGGTATGGGGTGGGTATTCTGTGTGGCTGAGGCAAAGCCAGAAACAGGCGACCAGCACTATCTCCAGCGACACAGCACAAGAAATTTTGCCAGAGACACTTGAGACAGTCAGTGAAGACACGCAAGTGGTTAACGTAGAATCGCTACCAGACATTTATTTCCAATATGCCTACAATCTGACCGAAGAAATTTGGTTTTCAGAGCTAACCTTTGAGACGGTGACGGTGGCTGTGCCGCCAGATGGCTCTGATGAGACGATGCTGGTGGTGGACTACAACGGCAAGAAGGTAAGCTTACCTCTTGTTGGCATGGTAGGACTAAAAATTGGTGAGGGGGAAGGCAAATATTCACCAGCCAAAGTACGAGATTTGGGGCGAACCATCTCTGTCGGCAGCAAGCTTCGGGTAGGGATGATATTTACCCCCAGGTAAGTGACTGCTGGGGCAGAGGAAATCCAGTCCAAGCTGAAGGAAAACTTGGACGATAATTCTGATATCTATGATTTAGCTATGTTGAATATTGTAAAACGAGGGGTCAAGAAATTGAGCCAAGAGGAAATCGTGCAGCGGTTGCAGCAGGCTGACTCAGTGACATTTGAGCCGGAGGAAATGACCGTAAGTAGCATTGAAGTACACTAAATTAGGACCTATGCAAAAAACCAACATAGTAAATGATACATCAATACTTTTGTCATCGTCCTGTCCTCTATGTCATTCCCGCGCAGGCGGGAATCCAGAGGGTTTTGTTTGGTATGGATCCCCGGGTCAAGCCCGAGGATGACAAGGAATATGAAAAAACTGCCCTTACTATCACTGGCAACACTTATTTTGGTATTTTTGGGCGGGTTTTTCGCGTTTGCCGGGCAAGCATCGGCACAATATTGCGGCGATTCGTTGCGGTTGGACCCAATTCGGTGCGATGTAATTGAAAATGGCCCAGATAGATACTGCCAAAAAGTCCAGCTCTCTGGACCGCAGTATGTGGCGAGTTGTACGGGGAACCCGAATAATTGCCAGACAAACTTTAATGTATCTGGGAGTGTTAATGGTTGCTCTGGGCCGTTTTGGGAGGCAGGATCAGGCGATTATATATGCCGACCTACGTCAGCGAAGGCTGCGTGTTGGGTGAATCCGGGAGATGAACCGCCACCGCCTCCACCACCTGCAGGAACCTGCGGTAAAGCCTGCAGCAGTAGCAGTGAATGTGGCGGTCTGACCTGCGCCCCGGCAGGGGTGTGTTGGGCCAACAGTTGCGATACGGGGGAGACGGCCGGCAAGCATAGAATAAAAGTTAAGGCATTAAATTGTAGCGGGCAAAATCAGTCGGGAGTTAAGATCAAAGCTTGGGGCAATACTTGCACAACAGGCAGTAATGGCACCTGTATTATTTTCAAAAATAAAGCCTGCCAGGATTCAGTTAGCGGTGGTGATCAACTTGCTACCTCTGTGGTGGCGGGAAAAGATGCTGATTCAGCCCAACCATATTATGGGACTGTCCCAAATTGTGTGTAAACAGTTGTTCTCGATGGCAAGCCCATCATAGCTAAACCCGTTCCTCAATCCAGCAACCGGTCGATTGGAGCAGGGCAATCGCATACTCCGCTGCAGCTGATGGATGAATCCAACCGCTGCCATCCCAAACGTGTCCAAACACGTTTCCAGAGTCCCGGTCACCCCGTCAACGGCTCTCCAAACCGGTTTTTAACCGGTTTTGCTTGTCAGCTGCGGGTTTGGAACCCGCACGCATGGGATGATATGCCAATCCGGACCGGGTATGCGGTTGCCCGGTCGATTGGAGTCACCAACAGGATTGACGGCACAGATTGAACTTTCTATACTTGGATGAGGAGCGCGCGATGACCATACCGGAC
Source organism: Promineifilum sp. (assembly GCA_018058545.1). Taxonomy (GTDB): domain Bacteria; phylum Chloroflexota; class Anaerolineae; order Promineifilales; family Promineifilaceae; genus Promineifilum. Next base: position 2,837 of record JAGOZU010000102.1, read on the forward strand.
GCGGCAGAGATTGTAGCCGAATTGGAACGCATATTACCGGACTGGATCGATCTGGAGCCGGCCCGCTGGCAACGTGTCGAATACGCCCTGCGCCGGGCCGAGGGCGGCGGGCCGGTGTTCCCGACGTTTGAATCATTTGTCGAGTGGATCGATGAGGATACATCGGCCGAATGGGTGGAGGGTGAGGTTTATTTCATGAGCCCGGCATCGACACGGCATCAATTACTGGCGGGGTTTCTCTATCGTATAATTTTTGCTTTTACAGAGCATCATGGATTGGGAACTGTATTGACCGCGCCATTCAAGATGAAAATCCCCGGCTACGGAGCCGAACCGGACATCCTGTTCATTGCCAAAGCGCATGAAGATCGCCTGCGCAAGACTTTCCTCGACGGCCCGGCCGATTTGGTGGTCGAGGTCATTTCGCCCGACAGCGTGGAGCGCGACCGGATCAAGAAATATAACGATTATGAAGCAGCAGGCATCCCGGAGTACTGGCTGATCGACCCGGAGCGCGAATCGGCCGAGTTCTACCGGCTGGCCGGCGGCCGCTACGAGCAGATCTCTACCCCGCAAGGTATCTACCGCTCCGGCATTTTGCCGGGCCTTGAACTCCCCCTGGCCTGGTTGACCCACGGCCAACAACCCACCCTCGTGGAATCCATGCGCCGGATGGGCATCCTCTAAACCACGTTGCACCCACCCCCAACTCTTCATATAATGCCTAATCAGGTGCGCGGCGGCCGTCCCTCATCTGTGACTCACCCATGCGCCCAAATCTCAACTTAATCGTATAATAGACAGAATAATCACCCGCCGGGCGATTCGCCTTTCGACGGAAATCATTTGCAGGAGAATATCATGGCCAAAAATCAGAAGAAGGTGCGCGTTGCCATCGTCGGCGTCGGCAATTGCGCCAACTCGCTCATCCAGGGCGTCCACTATTATCGGAACGCCGCCGACGACGCGGAGATCCCCGGCTTGATGCACGCCACCGTGGGCGGCTATCACATTCGTGACATCGAGTTCTCGGCCGCTTTCGACGTCGTCACCACCAAGGTCGGCAAGGACCTGAGCGAGGCGATGTGGGCCTACCCCAACGACACCATCAAGTTCGCCGATGTACCCTACATGAACGTGCCCGTTCATCGCGGCATGACCCATGACGGCATCGGCAAGTACTTGTCGCAAAAAGTGGAGAAAGCCGAAGGGCCGACCGACGACATCATCAAGATCCTGAAGGACACCAAAACCGATGTCGTCGTCAGTTACCTGCCCGTCGGCTCCGAGATGGCCACCAAGTGGTATGTGGAGCAGGCCATCGAGGCCGGTTGCGGTTTCGTCAACTGCATCCCCGTCTTCATCGCCAGCTCCCCCTACTGGAGCAAGCGCTTCCGTGACGCCAACCTGCCCATCATCGGCGACGACATCAAGAGCCAGGTCGGCGCGACCATCACCCACCGCGTGCTGACCAACCTGTTCAAGGATCGCGGCATCCACATCGACCGCACATACCAGCTCAACTTTGGCGGCAACATGGACTTCTACAACATGCTGGAGCGCGACCGCCTGGAGTCGAAGAAGATCTCCAAGACGCAGGCCGTCACCAGCCAGCTGCCCTATGACCTGGGCGTCGACAACGTCCATGTGGGGCCGAGCGACTACGTGCCGTGGCTGACCGACCGTAAGTGGTGCCACATTCGCATCGAGGGGCGAGCCTTCGGCGACGTGCCGCTGAACATGGAGCTGAAGCTGGAAGTGTGGGATTCGCCCAACTCGGCCGGGGTGGTCATCGACGCCGTGCGCTGCGCCAAGCTGGCCCTCGACCGGGGCATCGGTGGCCCGCTGAATGTGCCCTCGTCCTACTTCATGAAGTCGCCGCCGGTGCAGTACACCGATGACGAGGCCCACCGCCTGGTGGAGGAGTTTATCGCCGGGACGCCGGTCGTCGAACCGGAAGCGGACGGCAAGCTCGTCGCCGCCGACTAGTTTCACGCGTGCAGACCTGAGGTCTGCCACTACCATCCAATTTTATTGAGGGCGGGTGACGAACCCGCCCTCGCATTATCTATGAACCGAACGATTACCCTGCTACCCGGCGACGGGATTGGCCCCGAGATCATGGCCGAAGGGCGGCGCGTGCTGGACACGGTCGCCACCCGATTCGGCCACACCTTCACCTTTCACGAGGGGTTGATCGGCGGCTGCGCCATCGACGCCACGGGCACAGCCCTGCCGGAGGAGACTCTCGGCCTGTGCCTCAACAGCGACGCCGTGCTGCTGGCCGCCGTCGGCGGACCCAAGTGGAGCGACCCCCAGGCTCCCGTGCGGCCTGAGCAAGGGCTGCTGGGCTTGCGGCGGGCGATGGGCGTGTTCGCCAACCTGCGGCCGGTGGTCGTGCCCGACGCGCTGGCCGACGCCAGCCCGCTGCGGCCGGAGCGTGTGCGCGGGGTGGATGTGCTGATCGTCCGCGAGCTGACCGGCGGCCTCTATTTCGGCACGCCGCAGGGGCGGGAAACGGTCAACGGCGAGCGCTCGGCCGTTGACACCATGCGCTACAACGAGAGCGAGATCCGGCGGGTGGTGCGGCTGGCGTTTGAGCTGGCGCGCGGCCGCCGGCGCAAGGTGACGTCGGTGGACAAGGCTAACGTGCTGGCCTCGTCACGCTTGTGGCGCGAAGTGACGCACGAGGTGGCCGCCGACTATCCCGACGTGGAATGTGAGGACATCCTGGTGGACGCCTGCGCCATGTACCTGATCAATCGCCCGACCGATTTCGACGTCATCGTGACCGAGAACATGTTCGGCGATATCCTGTCGGATGAGGCGTCGATGATCGCCGGGTCGCTGGGGATGTTGCCGTCGGCCTCACTGGGCGAGCCGGGCCGCCCGGGGCTGTACGAACCGATTCACGGCAGCGCGCCCGATATCGCCGGGCGAGACATCGCCAACCCGCTGGCGACGATCCTGAGCGCGGCCATGATGTTGCGCTCCAGCCTGGGACTGGCCGAGGAAGCCGCGGCCGTCGAGGCCGCCGTGGCGCAGGCGCTGGCCGAGGGGGCGCGGACGGCCGATATCGCCCGGCCCGGGGAGCCGTCGATCGGCACAGCCGAGATGGGCGCGCGCGTGGCGTCGCGGGTTACGATTCCGGGGTAGGCGCGGCCGTCGGGGTGGCCGTTGGCGTGGGCGTGGGCCTGGCTCCCTGCCACATGAACGACGACGGCCGGCTGCTCTGGCCGCCGAAGGTGTAGGTGAAGCCGCCGTCGCTGCGTCGCCCGGTCACCTGGACGATGCTCACCGTCCACTCCATGTGGCGCAACTCATCCACCGGCGGCCGCCACTCGACCGGCAGGTGGAAGGAGGGGTCGCGGGTGAAGCCCCGCCGCGGCAGGCTGTCGCGTTCATTGGCGTCGCGCAACTCCACCATGTACCACTCATTCTCCGCCAGATCCTTCACGGCCGTCCATTGCAGCAGCACCGGCACGTCGAGCGTGTCGATGACCGCCCCTTCGACCGGATAGAGCAACGACGGCCCGCCCGGTGGCGGGGTCAGCGACGGGGTGGGCGACGGCCCGGCCGTGGGCGGGATGGCCTCGCCATACATCAGCTTGGGGATGCACAAGGTGTCGCCCGGCTGCACCAGCTGGATCGATTCCTGGGTTTGGCGATTCACGGCGATGATGGCCTCCAGCGGAACACCTCGCACGGCCGAGATGGCAAACGCGGAATCGCCCGACTGGATGGTGATGATCTCGCAGTCGGTGGCGTCGGCCAGCACCTGCTCGCCGTTGATGGTGATCATCACCGACTCCAGCGGCGGCGTGGCCGTGGGCCAGGGGATAATCAGGTTCGCGCCCGACTGGATAGGGGAGTTAATGTCGAACTCGTTGGACTGGGCGATGGACTCGGCCGAGATGCGATAGAGCAGTGACAGGCCGAAAAGCGTTTCCCCGGCAGTGACGGTGTGATAGCGCGGTTCGCGGGGGGTGGCCGTCGGCTCCGGCGTGTTGGTGGGAGCGGCCGTGCCGGTGGGGGGCGCGGTCTCACTCGGCAATGGCGTTATGGTCGGCGTGTCGGTGATCGTCGGTGGCAGGGGCGTCGTGGTGGGGATGAAGGCGGCCATGACCATCTCGCCCTGATTGCGCAGGAGAAGCCAGAAGGCCGACAGCCCGACGATGACCAGCGCGGTGGCGATCCAGAACAGCACAGACGACCGCCTGGCTCGCGCGGGGTTCCTGGCGGCCGCCGGATCGGGCGTTTTGGCGGCCGGGCGCGTCTCCGTCTGGATTGGCGGGGCGGCAGGTAGGGAGCGATCGGCCGCGGCGGGAGGCTTGACGGCGGCTGTGGCGACTTCCTCGACGACGGGTGCGACGGTTTCAACCTCAGGAGTGTCAGCGGCGACTTTGGGCGCCTTGGCGGCGGCCGTTTTTTTTCGGGTGGCTCGTGGCTTGGGAGAGATGTCCTCGACGACAGGCGCGGCAACCTCAACGTCGGGTTCGTCAATAACAGACGAGGCACTCTCGATGACGGCCGTGCTTGTTTCGGCGGCCGGTGGCTTGGATGGGACGTCCTCGACGACAACCGCGGCATCCTCAACGTCAGGTTCGTCAACGACAGTCGAAGCGCTCTCAATGACGGCCGCGCCGGTCACGGTAGCCGATAGCGTGGGCGGGGCGTCCTCGCGGGGCAACCCGCACATGACGCATCGCTTGGCTCCCTCCGGCACAATGCTGTCGCAGCGCGCGCACCGGTATGGCTCCGGCTCTTTCTCTTTGGCTCTCTTGGTCATAGACAATCCAATGCCGACTCAGCATTATAACCACAGGAACGTCGCCGCCCAAACCGGGTCACTTCCCGCTCATCTTTTCCCGACCGCGAAAACTGTCCAAAGAGCATCCCATCCACCCTTTCTTACTTCAACCATTGAGCACCTAAGTCCGGTATAGGGGTGGTAAATCCTCAATTATTAGAACAGCCGGCAATTCCTATTGACAATTTAGTACGTCTTCGTATTATTCTACGAAGCATTATTCGTTATAGCAGGTGTTTTATGAAACCAGGCAGTCGACATAGCAAGGAGCAGCGCGAGAGTTGGACGGCGTTTATTCGCGAACTGCACGGTAGCAGTGATTCCCGGGTCGTTCGTCTGATGGACGACTTTCGGCAGGTTGCCCATCGACTTTATCAGTTAAGCGAGGCCAGCCTGGAATCCAGCGGCCTGTCCTACGCCCAGTTTCGCGTCCTGATGGGCTTGCGATATCGCGAGTGGGCCGGCAACCATGACGGGCTGAACCCTTCGGAGATCAGCGACCAGCAAGGAACCAGCCGCAATACCATCAGCTCTCTGATCCGTTCGCTTGAGGAGGCGAAGCTTATCGAGCGCCATCTGGACGAAAACGACCGTCGTCGCTTCAACATCCGGCTAACGGATGCGGGGCGCCAGATTGTATTCGACCACGCCGCCACTCACGTTCAGTTGAGCGACGAACTATTCGCCGCGTTGGATGAGGATGACATCGAGACGTTTAGCCGAATATTACTCACTTTGAATCGTCAATCAGACAAGATGAAGGACCAGCATTCCAGTCCTTCGCGGAGGTAAGCATGCAATTAACCGAAAGGGCGCCAGCCCAACAACAAAAGAAGGGGGAACGCCCGAATCTTAACTCATTAGGTCGCGCGCTCCGTTATCTATCCAGCTACCCCAGGCTAACAACCGGGGCGACGATCGCGCTGATCATCGCCACGGCCGCCCAATTAGCGGTGCCCCAACTATTGCAACAGATCATCGATACGGTCGTCAACGGCGCGATGGATCAGGGCATTCTCAACTTGCCCGCCAATATCCAAACCATCGCAATCCAAAAGTTGGGGCTGGACTTAACGACGGTGCAAAGCGATCTGGATGCCGCGCCGCGCCTGATCATCACCTCGGGCCTGATCATCGTCCTGTTCGCGGCCGCGCGAGGTCTGTTCGCCTTCGGGCAGAACTTTCTGTCCCAGGTCCTGTCGGAGAACATCGCCTTCGACCTGCGCAATGATATCTATACCAAGATCCAACGGCTCAGTTTCAGCTATCATGATCGCAATCGTACCGGGCAACTGATGGTTCGTGCGACGGACGACGTCGAGCGCCTTCGAACCTTCATCGGCATGGGGCTTCTTATGGCGTTGCAGGCATTTATCCTGCTGTCGGGAACGCTGATCATCCTGGCAATGACCAACGTCCGACTGACACTGGTCGTGCTGCCGGTGTTGCCGATCGCCCTGGTCATCTTTATGGCCTTCGGTCGTATCGCCCAACCGCTTTTTGCAGAGGTTCAAAAACGACTTGGCCGCGTCAACACGATCCTGCAGGAAAATTTGGCAGGTCTCAAGGTTGTCAAGGCGTTCACGAGCGAAAAGCGGGAATCTAAACGATTCCATGAAGGTATTGACTCGTTACTCGATCAGCGAATTAAGGTCAGTCGCATATTCTCATTTTTATTCCCTTTCATATTTCTGATTGCCAACCTCGGCCAGGCAGCGGTGATGTACTTCGGTGGTCGGCAGATCATCGACGGTACCTTGACCCTGGGCGAGTGGCAGAAGTTCAGCCTCTATCTCATCTACGTGTTCATTCCCATGGGCCAGCTGGGATTTATCATCTCGCTCATGGCCCAAGCCGGAGCCAGCGCCGAACGAATCTTCGAGATTCTGGACGCCAAGAATGAGGTAGAAAACAAGCCAGACGCTATCGAATTGGTCGATATAGACGGGCGTGTCGAGTTTCATGACGTCGTGTTTCGCTACTTTGCCGGCAGCGATCCGGTGCTGAACCATATCAGCTTCGCGGCCGAACCCGGGCAGACTATCGCCCTGTTAGGCGCGACGGGCAGCGGCAAGAGCAGTATCATCAACCTGATTCCCCGTTTCTATGATGTCAGCGAGGGCCAGGTGCTGATCGACGGCCATGATGTGCGCGACGTGACCCTGGAGAGCTTGCGACAGCATATCGGCATCGTCCTGCAGGAGACTGTCCTGTTCAGCGGCACAATCCGCGACAACATAGCTTATGGTCGGCCCGACGCCACCGACGAAGAGATCATCGCCGCGGCGACGGCCGCCGCCGCTCACTCATTCATCGAGAGCTTTCCCCAAGGATATGACACCCCGGTGGGCGAACGCGGCACGACACTGAGTGGCGGTCAAAAGCAACGGGTGGCCATCGCCCGAGCCTTGCTGCTCAACCCGCATATCCTGATCCTCGATGATAGCACCAGCAGCGTCGACCTGAACACGGAATATGAGATTCAGAAAGCCCTTGATAAGTTAATGGAAGGTCGCACGAGCTTCGTCATTGCCCAGCGAATCAGCACCGTGCTGAACGCCGACCAGATTTTGGTTCTCGATGGCGGCGCAATTGTGGCTCGCGGCAATCACGAAGAGTTGCTGGAAAGCAGTCCGATCTATGCTGAAATCTACCACTCGCAACTGTCGGAAGATGTCGCCCGGAGTTAGGCGGCATCGAACGCGGAGAATACGACCATGATGAATCGAAATGCGGAATTTTTGGGGGCGGAAGCGCGCAAGGCAAACAGTGTCGGCGGCACGCTCAAACGGCTTTGGGGCTACTTCCGGCGCTACAGCTGGGCGCTTTTGCTGGTGTTGGCTCTCGTCATATCCAGCACCTACATGCAGGTGCTCATTCCTGACCTGACCGGACAGGCGGTCGACTGCTACCTCGGCCCGTTCAGTATGGGCGCGGCCAGGGAGAATATGGACATTTCGGCCATGCTCGGTAGCGGCTCGGGTGACAGCGCGTTCAGCAACTGCTGGTTTACGACACCCGATCTCGGAGCGACCCGCGATGCCACCCTCCGCTCCTTTGGCGGCCTCATCCTGCTCATTATCGGCCTCTATGTCGGCAGCGCCATCTTTAGCGGGTTGATGTTCTACCTAATGAGTTGGGCCGGCTACAAGGTGTTGCGCGACCTGCAAGCCAATGTGTTCAGTCACCTCCAACGACTGTCTCTCGGCTATTTCACCAAACACGAAGCCGGGGATGTGATGAGCCGGTTCACCAATGATATCGATACCATCCAGCAGGTCATCGGCTTTGGGCTTGTATCTGTTCTGCAAGGCATCTTGATGATCGTCTGGGTGGTCGTCGTGATGTTCCGAATGAACGCCCCATTTGCCCTCATCAGCCTGATCACCCTGCCGCTGATGATCATCCTGACCCGTTGGTTCTCGAATCAGGCTCGCAAGGCTTTTCGCAAGGCCCGGCAGCAGATAGGCAATGTAAATGCCGACCTGCAGGAGAGCATCTCAGCCGTCCGCGAAGTGCAGGCCTTCAGTCGCGAGGATGAAAATATTCAGCAGTTTCGCGAGAGCAATGCAGCCAACCGCGACGCAAACATCCGCGCCCAAGTCTTTACCGGCGCGTTGGGGCCGATGCTGGAAGGCCTGAGCTATGTCAGCCTGGCGATCGTCGCCGGCGTCGGCGGCCTAATGATGCTTAGAGGACAGGGATTGATGGGCACCACGATATCCGTCGGCCTGATCATCACGTTCATCGGTTACTCCCAGCAATTT